>JACOSF010000100.1 GCA_016179005.1 Acidobacteriota bacterium
GCCGAGCACGCCGCCTTCCGCGCAGGAAGGCACAAGGCCCGGCGGAGGCGGTTCGGCAAAGAGGCAGCGATAGCACGGCCCGCCGGGGACGCCGAAAACACTGGCCTGCCCTTCAAAGCGAAAGATGGAGCCGTACACGTTCGGCTTGCCGAGCAGGATGCAGGCGTCGTTGACCAGATAGCGCGTGGGAAAATTGTCTGTGCCGTCCACAATGATGTCGTAGGGCCTGAGGATTTCGAGGGCGTTTTCGCTGGTGAGCTTCGTCTCGTACGTGTCGATTTGAATTTCGGGATTGAGGTTAGAGAGGCGCTCTTTGGCCGCAACGAGTTTGGGGCGGCCGACATCGGAGGACCCGAAAGCAACCTGGCGCTGGAGATTGGTGAAGTCCACGACGTCGAAGTCCACGAGGCCGATGCGGCCGACGCCGGCGGCGGCAAGATAAAGGCCCAGAGGCGCGCCGAGACCGCCGGAGCCAATGAGAAGAACTTTGGCCTGCTTGAGCTTGAGCTGTCCGTCCATGCCCACCTCGGGCATGATGAGGTGGCGGCTGTAGCGGAGGACCTCATCCTTGGAAAGTTTTGGCTCATGCGAAGCGAGAGCAGGATTTTCCAATTTCGTGACCATTTCTCATTCTCCAGCAATCCAACTCGAAGCTCAAGATGCCGGCCCCGCCCTGCGGGGCCGGCGCTACACAAGGAAATTTCCTCCGGCGATGGAGGGAATGATGCTGATGATATCGCCCTCTTTGAGGGGGGTCTTGTCTTTTTGCAGGGAGCGGATGTCTTCGTCGTTGACGTACACGTTGACAAAATTGCGCAGGCGGCCGTCGTCGCCATAGAGATGCTTGCGGAGTTCGCCATAGCGGCCGGTGAGCAAATCGAGCGCTTCGCCAACCGTGCGCGCGTCAAATTGAATGCATTCCTGTTTCTCCGCAAAGGGGCGGAGCGGGGTCGGAATGAGAACTTTCACAGGCATGTCAGCAACCTCCGATGGGTACAGCCCCGAGAGTTCGGGGCAGCATCCCCTCAAATACGTCAAACGCGGGTGCGCGCGGCGATTTCCATGCGCTCGGGCATGAAGCGAGCGCGATCCTCCGCGAGCCGCCAGGATGTGACTTGCCCCGGCTGGCGCTGCTCCACGCTCACAATGACATAGCTGTACCAGGGCCAGGCGTGCGCGCGGTCGAATTCACTGGGCAGCGCCGGATGATCCGGATGGGAATGATACCAGCCCACGGGGTCGAGGCCGCGTTCGCGGGCAACTTTTTCCGCGTGGCGGAAGTCGTCGGGCAAAATCGTGAAACGGTTGCGCGGAGAAGCGCCGTGACGGTTTTCGAGCGGGAGCAGGTCAAGAACCTCACGAACGGATTCAGCATCGCGGCCGAGCAGGGCGCCGCAGCACTCGTGCGGATAGCATTCCACGCCATGAGCGCGGATGCGGTTGACGAGTTCTTCGTTCAGCCGGAGCATGGGGTCAGTTATCATCCCAAAAGCGTTCGCTGAGATATTTGTCGCCCGAGTCGGCAAGAACGGTGACGATGACGGCGCGCTCTCCGCGCGGAATGCGGCGCGCCACCTGGAAACAGCCGGCCAATGCCGCGCCGGCACTGACGCTGACGAGCAAGCCTTCCTCTCGGGCCAGGCGCTTCACCAGCGTGTACGCGTCTTCGGTGCGCACAGGGAAAGTTTCATCGGCCAAATCCGGATCGTAAATCGGCGGCACGATAGCGGTGGCCATGTGCTTCCAGCCTTCGAGGCCGTGAAAGGCGGAGTCGGGCTGGAGACTGACACACTGGATTGCGGGATTCAATTCCTTCAGGCGGCGCGCGGTGCCGCAAAACGTGCCGCTGGTGCCGAGACCAGCAACAAAATGGGTGATACGGCCGCGGGTCTGCTCCCAGATTTCCGGGGCCGTGGATTCGTAGTGCGCGCGCCAGTTGGCCGGATTGCTGTACTGGTCGGGATAAAAATATTTTTCGCGGTCTTCAGCAAAAATCTGGCGGGCGCAGCGGATGGCGCCGTCGGAACCGTCGGCGGCGGGCGTAATGACCAGATCCGCGCCGTACGCTTTCAAGATGCGCTTGCGCTCAACCGAGGCGTTGTCGGGCAGGCAGAGTTTTACTTTGTAGCCGAGAGCGGCGCCGAGCATGGCGTAGGCGATGCCCGTGTTGCCGCTGGTGGAATCGAGAATGATTTTGCCCGGGCGCAGCAAACCGGAGCGCTCGCCTTCGCGGACCATCCACAGTGCCGGGCGGTCCTTCACCGAGCCGCCCGGATTGAACCACTCGGCTTTTGCGTAGAACTCGACGTTCGGGAACTCGCGACCGACTCGCACCAAGCGCAGCAGGGGCGTGTTGCCAACGCGTTCGAGAAGCGCGTGGCTTTCCTCTGCGGAGGAAAAACACTTTCCAACCAGAATCGAATTTTCAGTGACACTCATAAATGGCAATTCCCCAACGCCCGACGAGCCAGTCGCTCGAGGCAAATCCGGAAGCGAGTTACAAGATGTTAGATGCCCGCGGCAGCCCCCAGGCGTCACCAGCTTAATAATAGGATAGCCTAATCACCCTACATTTAGTAGGGAATGGCAGAATCAGGGGGATGAATGGCTGAAATTACAGGTTGAATGGGAGTTAGATATAGGACCGTATGGGTCGTATATGCCAGCAAAAGGCGGACTTGTCAGCATGGAGTAGACATGGCAGAGTAGGCCTCCAGCTGCCGCGCATGGACGTGGATCGCGAGGAAGGCAAGCATGTGGGACGTTGAGGAACGCTTCGATCCGAAAATCATTGAGTCGCTGCCGGGCGCGGGATTCCTGGTGCGGAGCACGGGCGGCGTGGTCCGCGTGGAGCGCCACGGATGCGCGGCGGAACTGCGGCGAACACCTGACGGCGGTTATCAAATGACGCTGCTGCCGTCGGTCTTAGTGAACGGCGTGTTCAGCCGGCTATGGGACGCGGGCTACCAGAAATTCTTGCTGACCGACGACGGAAGTAAATTCCCTGCCCTAGCGAGCCAGCTTGCGAACCTGCGGCGATTCAACGAAGAACTGCGCGCGGCGATGGGCATTGCGACGCATTACAACGAAGCGCTGGGCTCGACATGTCACGTGACGACGTATGACCGCGTGAAGGGACGGCCGGGCGCGGTGCCCGATGAGAGCGTAGGGGCAAAACCCTCCAGCCGGCATTAATTACCTTCCCCTGTAAGTTCATTTTGATAGAATGCGCCGCAGGTTAGCCCTGTGGACGAACTCTACTTCATTGCGGGCGTCGTACTTTTCATTGTCGTTGTTTTCCCCATCTGGGCATTTGTGCGGACGGGCAGGCTGAAGCGAGGGTCGGCCACCAAGGATGAGGTTGCCAACCTAACGCGGCGAGTTTTCGGACTAGAACAAAGCGTCGAGAAACTTCGAAAAGCGCTGGAGGCAACGCCGGCGGCCGGTGCCGCAGCGAAGCCCGCGCAACCGTCCGCTGAACCAGCGCCACCGCCGAAACCGGCGCCCGCACCACCTGCAATACGGCCGTGGGAGCCTCCCCTGCCCGCAACACCGCCCGCCGAAATCGCTCCGCTGGACTTGAGCATGGAGCCAAAGCTCATCACACCAGAGTTCATCGCCGCCGAGGAAGCGCGCTCTGCACCGAAATTCGAAGCAGTCAAAGAAGCTCCGAAGCGAGATTGGACAAACTTCGAAGAAAAGCTTGGCGCGAACTGGCTGAACAAGATTGGCGTGGCCGTGCTGATTCTGGGCGGAGCGTTCCTGGCGAACTACGCGATGCAAACGCTAGGACCCGCGGGCAAGGCGACTCTGCTCTACGCGCTGGCCGCCACGCTGATCGGGCTGGGCGTGTTTGGGGAGAAGAAGGAAAAGTACCGCGTGGGAGCGCGAGGCGTGCTGGGCGGCGGCTGGGCGCTGGCATATTTCACCACGTATGCGGTTCACAACGTGGAAGCGGTGCAACTGATCAGCAGCCCTGCGCTGGGCTTCGGGCTGCTGTTCGCGGTGGCGGCGGCGATGGTGTGGCATTCGCTGCGCTACGACTCCCAGGTTGTCACCGGCTTCGCGTACATGCTGGCGTTCGCGAGCGTGGCGGTGAGCCGGATCACGGTGGGAACGCTGGTGTCGTCGGCGGTGCTGGCGGCGTCGCTGGTGGCCGTGCTGGCGCGGCGGAAGTGGTACGAGCTGGAGATTCCGGCAATCGCGGCGACGTACGGTGTGCACTGGTACTTTCTGTGGCGGACGTACGAGTACATCGGCGGGCACAAGAAGTTTCCGGATTTTGCGGCGAGCGTGGCTCTGCTGATTGCCTACTGGATGATTTTCACGGTGTCGCATTTCCTGCGCGACGACAAGGAGCCCGCGCAGCGCATGACGCTGACCGGCGCGTTCCTGCTGAACGTGGCGGGGTTTCTGGCGGTGATGCGCTACCAGTCGTTTTATCCGCAATGGCGGTTCTGGTTCCTGCTCGGCGTGGGCGTAGTGTACGTGGCGCTAGCGATACTGTCGCGGCGCATGGGGCGGCGGCTGGGGTTTGTGCTGACGAGCACGATGGGAGCCTTGCTGGTGTTTGTGGCCATCCCCAATCACGAGAAGTTGGCGGGCGCGCGGCTGGAATTGATCTGGCTGGTGGAGGCGGAGGCGCTGCTGATTATCGGCTGGCGCGCGGCGGACGTCCACCTGCGGCGGTTGGGGTGGATCGCGCTGGGTGTGCTGGGCGCGTGGGTGACGTTCTACGACTTGTCACCGAGGATGGCGGTCTGGAGGGCTCCGGACTGGCCGACCGGATGGCTGCTGCTGGTGCTGGCGGTGGCGTTTTATTTGAACGCGCGGTATGCGCCGCGGCTGCTGGGTGAAGACGCGACAGAAACTGAAACTGCTGCGGCGACGATTTGCTACGGCGCGGGCACGGGCTTCCTGATGGCGGCGGTGTGGTTTGCGCTGCCGTTCATGTGGGTAGGGCTGGCGTGGACGGCGCTGGCGCTGTTGGTGAGCGAAGCCGGCCGGCGAATAGATGAAAAGGCGCTGCGGGTGTGCGGGCACGGCGCAGCGCTGCTGGCGGCAGTGCGGCTGCTGGCGATTAACATGCAATATGCTCCGGCCATTCGCGGCGTGAGCCTGCGCGTGGTGACTGTGGCGATTGCAGCGGCCATGTTTTACATCGGCGCGCGACGCATCCAGCCAGCGGAATTTGAAGAGGAAACTGACAAAGACACGAGACAGGCTAGAAAGCCTGTCCTACAGTGGTCGCCGGCGGCGTACTCGTGGGCAGGAACATCGCTGCTTGCGCTGATGGTGTGGAACGAGGCGACCAACGCGGCGGTGGGACTGGCGTGGGCGCTGCTGGCACTGGCGCTGGTGGAAGTGGGCCGGACATTGCCGGACCGTCCGCTGGTGGCGCAGGGGCACACGCTGCTGGTGTTGAGCTTCGCGCGGATTTGCTTTGCGGACTTAAATGCCGACAAATTGCTGGGAATCGTCTCGGCGCGGCTGGTAACAGTGGCGCTGCTGGCGGCGATCTACTACTACACCGGTTACA
>JACOSF010000101.1 GCA_016179005.1 Acidobacteriota bacterium
AAGCTGCTGGACGTCGCCGCGGGCGAGCTGGGCCAGATCACCGGCCAGAAGGCCATCATCACCCGCGCCAAGAAGTCCATCGCCAATTTCAAGATCCGCAAGGGCATGCCCATCGGATGCTGCGTCACGCTGCGCGGCCCCAAGATGTACGAGTTCCTGGACCGCTTCTGCAACGTGGTGATGCCGCGCGTCCGCGACTTCAAGGGCCTTTCGCCGCACTCCTTCGACGGCCGCGGCAATTACACTCTCGGCCTCAAGGATCAGTTGGTGTTCCCGGAAATTGACTACACCCGGGTGGACAAGATCAAGGGCATGAACATCACCATCACCACCACTGCCCGCAACGACGAAGAGGGCCGCGAGCTGCTCAAGTTGCTTGGCGTGCCTCTGCGCGCCTAGGAGAAACAATGGGTCGAACCGCTCAATTCGCGAAGATGAAGCGCAAGCCGAAATTCAAGATTCGTGTGCGCAACCGTTGCCGCTGCTGCGGCCGCGCCCGCGGCTACATCCGCAAGTTCAATATGTGCCGTATCTGTTTCCGCCACCTGGCGCTCCGCGGAGAAATCCCCGGCGTCACCAAGGCGAGCTGGTAAGGAAAAGGAAGAACGATGCTGACTGACCCGATTGCCGACATGCTGACGCGGCTGCGCAACGCCGCCAAGGCCCGCCATCCGCGCGCCGATATGCCTGCGTCCAGGATGAAGGTGGAAATCGCCCGCATCCTGAAGGAGGAGGGCTACATCTCCACCTTCAAGCTGGTGGACGAAAGCAAGGTGCGCAAGACGCTCCGCGTCTTTTTGAAGTACACGCCGGACCGCAAGGCCATCATCACCGATTTCAAGCGCGTGTCGCGCCCGGGGTGCCGCGTGTACGTCGGCAAGTCGGAGATTCGTTCCGTCGTCGGGGGCCTGGGCACCAGCATTCTCACCACCCCCCGCGGGCTGATGACCGGCCGCGCTGCTCGCAAGGCCGGCGTCGGCGGCGAAGTTTTGCTCGAGGTTTGGTAGGACGGGCTTTCTAGCCTGTCCGGCACGATTTGTGGTTTGTAGGGGCGATCCCGCAGAGCGGGATCGCCCGAGAGAGAAGGGAAGACAGAACGCTATGTCGCGCATTGGTAACAAACCGATTCCGCTCCCCGCCGCGGTGAAGGTGCAGCTTCGCGGCAATGCGGTGGACGTTCAGGGCCCCAAGGGCAAGCTCACGATCCCGCTGCCGCTCGGCATCACCATCGAGCAGAAGGACAAGGTGCTGCACGCCGTCCGCGCCTCCGAAGAGCATCGCGCGCTGCACGGCTTGGCGCGCGCGCTGGTGGCCAACGCTGTTCACGGCGTCACCGAGGGCTTCAAGAAGGACCTCGAAATCGTCGGCGTCGGGTACCGCGCCGAAAAGAAGGGCAAAAGCGTTGTCTTCAGCCTCGGCTATTCGCATCCCATTGAATTTGCGATTCCCGAAGGCATTGACATTGCCATTGAGAAACAGACGCGCCTCTCGGTGAGTGGCGCGAACAAGGCCCAGGTGGGCCAGGTGGCCGCCAACATTCGCGGCCTCCGCCCGCCGGACCCCTACAAGCAGAAGGGCATTCGCATCACCGGCGAGCGCCTGAAGAAGAAGGCGGGCAAGACCGGCGCCAAGACAACCGCCTAACCGATTTTGTAGCGCGTCCCGATTCATCGGCGCGCGGCTTTTGGAGAAACGACTGTGGCACAACGACCAGTACGAAGAATCTCTCGCGATGAGCACCGCCAGCGGATTCACCGCCGCGTGCGCACCCGCGTCGAGGGCACGCCCCAGCGGCCCCGCCTCTGCGTGTTTCGTTCGCTCAACAACATCTACGCGCAGCTCGTGGACGACCGCCTCGGCCGCACCCTGGCTTCGGCCAGCTCTCTCGACAAAGAAACTCGCAAGCTCACCAAAGGCGGAGGCAACATCGCCGCCGCCAAGGTGGTCGGCAAGGTGATTGCCGAGCGCGCTATCGCCGCCGGCGTGTCGCAGGTCGTTTTCGACCGCGGCGGTTACAAGTATCACGGCCGCGTCAAGTCTCTCGCTGACGCCGCCCGGGAAGCGGGGTTGAAGTTCTAAGCCTATGTCCAAGCACATTCTCAAGGAAACTCTCTCGGTTCGCCGGCCCGTCGAGGCCAACCAGGCCAACTTGAAGGACCAGGTGGTCTCCATCAACCGCGTCACCAAGGTCGTCAAGGGCGGCAAGAACCTCAGCTTCTCCGCCCTCGTCGTCGTCGGCGATCAAAACGGCCACGCCGGCTTCGGCATGGGCAAGGCCCGCGAAGTCCCCATGGCCATCCGTAAGGCCATCGAGCAGGCCAAGAAGAACATGATC
>JACOSF010000102.1 GCA_016179005.1 Acidobacteriota bacterium
CTCGGCGTATCTGTGCTACTGCGCGCCGGAAAAATATGCGGGCGGGGATCATGCGGAAGTCGAGGACGTAGAGGAGGCAGAGGAAGTAACGGAGAAGAAGGCACTGAAAAAGCAACGCTGTGGCTGCCGCCATCTGGATGTCGCGGGGCGCCAGGCCTCCGAGCAGCAGGCGGTCGCTCAGGGTTTTCAGCCGGCCATCCGTTTTCGCGTTCCGGAAACGGGGAAGACCGCGTTCGACGACGCGGTCTTCGGCCGCCGCGAAGTGCAGAACACAGAGATCGAGGACTTCGTGTTGCTGCGCTCGCCGAAGCCCGGCCAGACGGCGCGGCTGCCTACCTATCACCTGGCTTGCGTGGTGGACGACATCGAAATGCGCATCACGCACGTGATCCGCGGCGCCGACCACCTCTCCAACACGCCTAAACAGGCGCTGATTTATGGCGGGCTCGGTGCCGCACCGCCCATCTTTGCGCACGTGCCGCTGATCCTCGGTGCGGACAAGACGCGCATGTCCAAACGCCATGGCGCCACCAGCGTGGGCTCGTACAGCGAAGAAGGATTTTTGCCCGAGGCGTTCCGCAATTTTCTGACGCTGCTGGGCTGGTCGCCCGGCGACGACGCGCAGTTCCTGCGCACCGCCGAGTTGCTCGAGAGGTTTTCGCTTGCAGGCGTGAGCCGCACAAATGCGATCTTCGACCGCCCCAAGCTCGAGTGGTTCAACACGCAATATTTGCAGAAGCTACCCGTGGAGGAACTCGCGCCGCATGTGGAAGCGGAGTTGAAGCGCGCGAAGCTCTGGCGCGAGGAATGGGCGGGCGCCGGGCGCGAGTGGTTCCTGCGGACGATTGAACTGATCCGGCTACGCACGCGACTGCTGCCGGATTTTTCCACTTCCGCGCGCGGCTTCTTCAGCGATGACTTTCACTACGACAGCGCTGCCATGGAGAAATTCTGGAAGGACGCGAAGCTGCCCGCCTTAATGGAAAAGCTCGCCGCTGGCTACGCAGCGCTGGCGGAGTGGAACCACGACGCGTGCGACAAAGTGCTGCGCGATCTGGCCGCGGCGGAAGGTGTCAAGGCCGGACTACTGATCAACGCGACGCGTGTGGCCATCGTCGGTCAAGCTGTCGCTCCTCCGCTGTTCGACACCATGCTGGCCATCGGCAAGGAACTTCCGGATGCGTGGGGCGGGCCGGGGCATTGGCTGCCGCGAGCTCGATTTCGAGCGCGACGGGAATCTTCACCGGCGGGAGGCAAGCAGAATCGTTGCAGGCTTGATAGCGCAGTATGAGCGGCAGCTTGGTTTTGCCGAGCGGGGCGTCGGCGGGCGCTTGAATTCTCATTCGTAGAGTGAATGTGCCTGCGTAGACCGAGAGTTTTTTCTCCGAAAACTCGAACTTGGTCAGCTTGCCTGGCGGATACGTTGTGCCCAGCACTTTGTATCCGGCTGGCAACTCAGGCAAAAGCTGCGTGGGAATGAGATAGTCCTCCGACGGCTTGTTCGAGTTCACATGGAAGCCGGGCATGATTTCCGCGACCACGGCCACGTCAAACGCGCGGCCGCGCGGCACTTTGTCCAGCGAGGCATAGGCTTTCGGCTTGACGACGTCCTTAGCGGGCGGGAGTTTCGTTTCCTGAGCTTGAAGGGAAGCAAGGAAGTAGGGAAGTAAGGAAGCAAGGAAAACCACCGCGCAAATCCCGATGGAGCGGCCTGTCTTGCCCTGCCACCTGTCACCTGCCACCTGTCACCTGTCACCTCGCTAGACTTCCACGGCGGCGCCGAGTTGCTGCGTGAGGATGCGGCCCATCACCTGGGAAAGCGTCTCGCCGGTCTTGTCGAGCACAAACGCGCCGGCGGCGTCCGACCAGCCGAGTTTGAAGCTGGTGGCCAGAGCGGAGATCCAAATCTGCCGTGCGGCGGTGTTCGGGCTGATGACGAATCTGGTTTCTTCCGGCTCTTCGAAAAGCAACTCGAGTTTTTCGCCTTCGCCTTCCACTTCAAAGTCGTGCGCGTCGCCGAGTTCGAGCAGGCGCTTGCGCAGGTCTTCGAGTGCGGCGTCGCATTTTTTGCGGAAATCGTGTTCGTCCATGATGAAGTGATCCGTCGTCAGTTTTCAGTGGTCAGTCATCACATCTGACAAACGTGAATTCTAACATGTTGATGAGTCAGGCGTCCCGAGGTGTCGGGACTCGATGCAAGGCCACCTTGTTCACTCGTAACGTAACGCTTCGACGGGGTCGAGGCGGGCGGCTTTCACCGCGGGGTACATGCCGAAGAAGAGGCCGACGCTCATGGACATGAGCACGCCGGCGATGATGGCCCAGACGGGCACGGCCGATGGCAGGCTGGGCAGCGTGGCGTTGATAAGCGCGCTGATGCCCACGCCGAGCAGCACGCCGACGATGCCCCCGGCGGCGGTGAGGGTGATGGCTTCGGTGAGGAACTGCCAGATGATGTCCCGGCGGCGCGCGCCGATGGCTTTGCGCACGCCAATCTCGCGGGTGCGCTCGGTGACGGACATGAGCATGATGTTCATCACGCCCACGCCGCCCACCAGCAAGCCGATCGAGCTGATCACGGCGATCAGCAGCGCCACCGAAGACATGATCTGCCGGAACTCCGTAGCCATTTGCTCGCTGCTGGAGAGGCCGAAGTTGTCCGGCTTGTTGAAGGGAACGTTGCGGCGGCGGCGGAGCACGGTGCGGATTTCGTCCTCGGCGGAGGCTTTCTTGCCCGGGAAGGCCTGTGCACCGATGAAGTGCTCCTCGTCCGTGGGATTGTTCTTCCGGTAGGTGCGGTAGGGCACCACGACGACCTTGTCGGCGCCCTCGTCGCGGAAGAACTGCCCTTTGCGCTTTTCGAGCACGCCGATCACTTCATAGTTTGCCCCGCCGACGAGGATTTCTTTGCCGAGGGGGTCTTCCGCGCCAAACAGGCCGTCGGCCAGGTCGTAGCCGATCACCGCGATCTCCGCGCGGTGCAGGTTTTCCGCGTCGTTAAAGAAGCGGCCCTTGTAGAGACGCGCGTTATACACCTGCTCGTAGGTGGGCAGCGCGCCGGTGTGCTCCACCTGGAAAACCTCGTGGCCCTTGTAGCGGGCGCTGGGCGGCGCTCGCCGTGGCCCGTGCCCACCGAAACCCGCAAAGACTTCCACCGTGACGCTTTTTACCGACGGGCACAGTTCCTGGATGGCCAGCGCGTCTTCCAGGGTCAGAGACTTGCGCATGCGTTCTTCGGCGGTGAGGCGGCCCATGCGGAATCCCATCTGCAGCTTGAAAGCGAAGAGTGTGTCGGTGCCGTAGTCGTTCAGGAAGCCGCGGATGTCCTGGTCGAGACCCACCAGGATGGACGCGACGCTGATCAAGGCGGTGATGCCAATCACTACGCCGATGACGGTCAGGAAGGAGCGCGTCTTGTGCGTGCGCAGCGTGTCGAAGGCCATCCGCGCGTTTTCGCCGAGTACGAGTCTCATGGTTTTCTTTCCCCGGGGTGCGGTCCGCCGCGGCGGACGCCCCTACGTTTCGAAGCGCAAGGCCTCAATGGGGTCGAGCTTGGCCGCCTTGGTGGCCGGATAAATCCCGAAAAAGAGGCCGACGGCGGTGGAGACGCTCAGCGCGACGATCACCGCGGAGAGCGGCACCTTCATGGGCACCGAGGTGGTGGAGTCCACCAGCACCGCAATCAGCCACGCGACGGTGATCCTGATGGCCCCACCGAACCCGGACATCACCGAGGCCTCCACCAGGAACTGCATCAGGATGTCCCGCCGGCGCGCACCCACCGACTTGCGGATGCCGATTTCGCGCGTGCGCTCGGTGACGCTGGCGAGCATCACATTCATGATCACCACGCCGCCAATCACCAGAAAAACGGAGACAATCCCCACCATGCTCGCGGCAATGGCCCCGGTGAGCTGATTCCACAAGCTCATCAGCGTTTCCGAGCCGATGATGCCGAAACTATCTTCCTCATTCTGGCGCAAGTGGCGCCGCGCGCGCATCAGTACGCGCGCTTCCTCCTGCGTCCGCGCCATCCATTCCGCGCTGCGCGCCTGAACATTGATGCTCAGGCTGCGGTTGCTGCCGTAGATCTTCAAAAATGTCTCGATCGGCATGTAGGCAAAATTATCTTGTGACTGGCCGAGGACCGTGCCGATGGGTTTGGCCACGCCCACCACCTCGAAGGGCAGCCCGGCGATCTCGAGCGTGTGGCCGATGGGGTCCACCCCCGGGAATAATTTGTTGGCCACATCGGCGCCAATGAAAGTAACCATGGCGCGGTGCTGGCTGTCGCCCTCGACGATGTAACGGCCGGTGGCGGGCTCCTCGACGTCCATTTCGCCGATGCTGGCGGTGACGCCGCGGATGCTGACGTCCTCGAGGTTCTGCGTGCCGGAGCGGACCGTGCCCCCGGAGCGCGCTTCCACGCCGACATTTTTGGGGTATTTCAGGTTATCGCGCAGCGCTTTTTGGGGTATTTCAGGTTATCGCGCAGCGCTTCATAGTCGTCCCAGGTGACGTTCTTGTTGCGGCGCAGCGCTTTCACAAATTCCTGCGCGTCGGTGATGAGGGGGAAGCGCAGCACGAGAAATACGTTGGAACCCATGTTGGCCACGCGGTCCTGGATGTACTGGTTGGTGCCTTCGATCAGTCCCACGACGATAATCAGCGTACACACCGAGAGGATCACCCCCAGCAGGGTCAGGAACGTGCGCAGCTTGTGCGCGCGGATCGTCTGCATGGCGATCAAGGCCGGCTCGGCGATGGAATGGGCGTGCCTCATCTTCTCTCTCATTATCTTACTGTACGGAAGCGCCAGGCGCGAAGTTTCCACGCATGAGCGGAAGCGGTCGCGTTTGTGAAGAAAACGATTGGGTAAGGAGAACTGCACGTTAGAGGGTTAGAAAGTTAAAGTGAGAAATCACCGCCGGAGACGTAACCGCGATGCCGCGGTTTCACCTTTAACCTTTTAACCCTTTAACTTTTCAACTCTCTTACAGATTGTCCTCGATTGCCTTCGCGTACGTGTCGTGGCCGACGAGGCCGATGAAGCGCTTGAGGATTTTGCCGTCGCGCGAGATGAGCAGGCTGGTGGGCAGGCCGATGAGCCCGCCGAACTGGTCGGCAACCTTGTCGTTGCCAAGCAGGATGGGATAGTTCACCGGCGTCTGCGTTCCGTTCACGTCGAACCTCTTCTTTTCAATCCACGGCGCGACCACTTGCCGGCCTTCCTCATCCATGGCCAGGCCCACCATGGTGAAGCCGCGCGCGCCGTACTTCTGCTGGAAGTCGATGAACCACGGCATTTC
>JACOSF010000059.1 GCA_016179005.1 Acidobacteriota bacterium
CAGGCAGGCAATAACTGCGCGGGCTCAGGAGGTGGGAGGCTCTTCCGAGTTCGGAGGTTCGCTGCTGTCTTCGATCTGGATGGAGTCGCTGCTCGTCAAGTATTCCGCAATCACGCGTCGCGCGTCTTCCGCCTGGGACTCGAGCACAACGATGTCCGTGTCGCGGAATCCCTCCGGCGGCTCGCGCATGGGAAAAGGGTTAGAGCCTGCGGAACCGGACGAAGTAATTCCCGCGCTATCCAGCAGCCCGCGGATCACTACCGCCTCGGTCGAGCTGCCCGCTTGGTGGACCATCACGGTGCGCTGCGCGTTTAGATTTTCGCCCACTTGCTACCCCGTTTTCGCAACTCTATACTCTTCGTAGAGCTTCCGCAATGATTCCGAAACTCCGTCGCGATCCCACGCAGGCCGAGATCGATGAGGAGAGCAGGCGCGCCCGCCGGCTGCGAATCGTCGTCAACCTGACTCTCGATCTCATCAGCCAGGGACAACTCCGCTACGACGAAGCCCTCGAACTTGTCGCCGCCGCGCGCCGCGTGGCCTTGCAGCTTTTTCCGGAGAAGGGCGGCACCTACGACTTGATTTACGCTCCGAAGTTCCATCGCTTGCTGCGGCAGATGTACCGAATCCAATAGCTCAGCTTCCCTGCACCAGCATGATCGCCCACAACACACCTATGCCGCCTAGCACGCCCAGCGCGGCCTGGTATTCGCGATTCCGCCAGTACTGTTCCCGGGAAAACTCTTCTGCCAGTGCCGCCCCGCCGCCCAGTCGTGGAAGGAACAGCGGGACGCGCGCGGCGTACTCTTCAAATACGGGTCCATAGCGGGCGCGAAGTTCTTCTTCCTCACGCTTCATTACCGCGCGGTAAAAATAAACGAAATACGCCGCGACCACCGCCGCAGCAATCCATCCCCCGTTGATCCAGAACCGCCCGGCCACCAGGAAACCCACCGCAATAAGCGCGCTGCCGAAATACAGCGGATTGCGCGTACGCGCATACGGCCCAGCCATCGCCAGTTGTTCCTGCTTGCGAAGATGTCCCGCTGCGGCAGCACGCACCAACAGGCCGGCCACCGCAATCACCGCGCCGATCAGAATGGATTTTTCGAGGGGCCGCACGAAAGCAAGAAAGATCAGCGCCACCGGATAGCCCAGCCGCACCCGGAAACGCATCGCAAAGTCCGCGGCCCGGCTCATTCCGAAACTCCCAGCCGCCGCTCGACCGCGGACACCACCTGGTCCACCGTGATGGCGCGCATTGAAGGCGCCGGCGCGTTGTCGCGCTTGTACGTCGTTTCTTCCGGCCCGGCATTGCGCACAACGATATCCGCCCGCGAGTACGGCCCGTTGCGCGCCGGATCGGTGGGGCCGTACAAACCGACCACCGGCGTGCCCAGCGCCACGGCAAGATGCAACGGCCCCGAATCGCCGCCCACAAAGAACTCCGCGCCGCGCAGCAGCGCCACCAACTGCGGCAGGTCCGGCGAAAGCAGTAGCGGCGCCGGCTCTCCCGCCGCCACGCGCACCGTCTCCGCCAGGTCGCGCTCCCCGGGACCGAAATTCACCACCCCGCGCCATCCCGCAAACGTCGGCAGCCTCACCAGCAGCCGATGGAGATGCCCGTACTGCTCCGCCGGCCAGCATTTCGACATCCAGCCCCCGCCGGGACTCATCACAAAAAACTTTTTCACGCTCTGTGGTTCGAGTTGCTTGCGGACCGCCCGCTCGGCCTTGTCTGTAGTCGAAAGAGGAAAGCGCGCTTCCCCTTTCTCCACACCCAGGCTTTGGACGATGGACAAATTCAGATCGACAACGTGACTGGCTGTGGGCCATACGCTTTCCGTGTAAAACCACCCCGCGCCACTTTCTCTCAGAAACTCAAGCCCAAATCCTATGCGTCGCGGCGCGCCGGAAAGCCGCGCAAGCAACGCGGACTTGTAGAGTCCCTGAAAATCAATCGCGCAATCGTATTTTCTCCGGCGCAGTTCACGGACGCACAACGAAACACCGCCCCACGTCGAGCGATCCAGCACGATCACCTCGTTCACATCGGGATTGCCGGCGAGGAGTGCGCGCCACTTCTTCTCCACGAGCCAGTCAATCTGCGCGCCGGGAAATTTGCTGCGCAGGGCATGCACGGCGGGAAGGGTGTGCACGATATCGCCCAGCGACCCGAGCCGCACCACGAGAAAGCGCTCTTCACCCATCGCGCCTTCCCGCATTCGCGTCCTTCACGCGAGCAAGTAACTCGCGCGTGGAGTGTTCCTTGGGGTCGCCGACGATGGCCACGCGAACGCCCAGCCGCGCCGCCAGTTCGCGCTCCGGCACCGTCTCCGCTGTGTAGTCCGTGCCTTTCGCATGGACTGCCGGGTGAAGTTCGGTCAGCAATGCCTCCACGTTCGGCTCGCTGAAAATCACCACGTAATCCACGGCCGCAAACGCTGCCACCAGTTCCGCCCGCGCCTTCTCGGGGAGAATCGGCCGGCCTTCGCCTTTCAGTTCCTTCACGCTCGCGTCGGAATTGACGGCCACCACCAGCACGTCCCCCTCGCGTTTCGCGCCCGTGAGATACCGCGCGTGTCCCACATGCAGCACGTCGAAACACCCGTTGGCCAATACGATTCGCTCGCCGCGCTGGCGATGTTTTTCCAGGCGCATGCGCAGTTCCTCGCGCCCGAGGAGTTTCGCTCGCGAATCAGCCATCTTTGGAATACTCATTTCGGAGACGAGCCGGAGAGGTCGGCTTGAATGGCCCGGGCAAGTTCCTCGCGCGTGACCGTCGCTGTCCCGCGCTTCATCACCACGATGCCCCCGGCGTAGTTGGCCAAGTGCGCTGCCTCTGTGAACGTGCCGCCCGCGGCGAGCGCCAGCGTAAAGACCGCGATCACGGTGTCGCCCGCGCCGGTGACGTCCAGCGCCTGGTCCGTGCCGTACACCGGGATATGCGCTGGCGGGCGTCCGCGCATGAACAGCGTCATCCCGTCCTTGCCCCGCGTCACCAGCAGCGCCTCCAATTTCATGGCGCGCAGCGTCCGCGCGCCAAGCGCTTCCAGCCGCTTTGTATCCGTGCCGATGCGCGAGTGATGCAGCGCCTCAATCTCCGGCTCGTTGGGCGTGGCTGCGGTGACGCCCGCGCCCTTATAGTCCAGCAGCGCGAACCGCGAATCGAGCAGCACCAGTTTCCCGCGCAGCGCGCGCACGGCAGCCGGCGATGCCGCGCCAAATCCATAATCGGAAACCAGTGTTGCCGAAGCGCGTCGCGCGAACTCGCGCGCTTTTTTCACCAGCGCCGCGCGAACTTTTGCCGGAAGCGCGCCCGGCTCCGGCTCGTGGTCCACCCGCAGGACCTGCTGGCGCGCCGTGTGCGTGAAGCCGGCCAGGTAGCGCGTCTTCCGCGGCGTCGTCCATCCCGGGACGCGAAGGATACCGCTCGTTTGCACGCGCTTGTGCCGGAAGTAATCCACCAGCGCTTTGCCTGCGTGGTCATCTCCCACCACGCCCACAGGCAGCACCTTGGCGCCCAGGTCCGCGAGGTTGTTGGCCGCGTTGGCGCCGCCGCCGGGCACAAGTTGCGTTTCGCGGTGCCGCAGGATCAGCACCGGCGCTTCGCGGGATACGCGCGAAATTTCGCCAAAGATGAATTCGTCCGCCACCAGATCGCCGAGGACAACGATCGTGTGCCGCGAAAAGGCGTCGATCAAATCCTCGAGACGGCTCAGGTCAGCGCTCACCGCGACTCCTTCAGGATGATCTCCACGGCCGCTTCCAGATTTTCCGCCACGTGGCTCGGCTGCCGCTTCCAATTCCCGCGATGCCACTCGTACTCCCCGCGGCCGTACCCGCTCAGCACCAGAATACTCCGGCAGCCTGTGGCGTGGGCCATTTCCATGTCCCCGTAGCGGTCGCCCACCACCCACGAGCCGCGGACGGCCAGCCGGTGTTCGCGCGCCGCGCGGACCATCATTCCCGGGCGCGGCTTGCGGCACGCACAGTCGTCTGCGGTGGAATGCGGACAGTAGTAGATCGCATCCACCCGCGCGCCTCCTGCCGCCAGTTCCGCAATCATCCGTTCATGGACCCGGTGTACCAATTCGTCAGGGAAAAAGCCGCGTCCCACGCCGGATTGGTTGGTGACCACGACCACCGGCAGCCCCGCGTCGTTCAGGCGCCGGATAGCTCCTGCGGAGAACGGATACACCTGAAAGCGGCTCAGGTGATTCAAGTAGCCCACTTCTTCGGCGATGGTGCCGTCACGGTCCAGAAAAACAGCATGGCGCGGCTTTGGTTCAGACAAGGCTGGCGTGTCCCTTCTTGATCCAGTCGCGCGCGGCGGCGTACACCGCGTCCACTTCCACGCGGGTCATGCAGCGGTGGTCAATCGGGCAGTGCCGCAAAAAACAAGGACTGCACTCCACGCGCTGCTGCACCAGCGTGCGCTGCGGAGTCATCGGCGCTGTGCCCTCCGGATCCGTGGGACCGAACACAGCCACCACCGGCAGCCCCACGGCTGCCGCCACATGCATCGCCCCCGAATCGTTTCCGATGAACAGGTCGCACGAAGCAAATAGCGCGGGCAGATCCGCGATGGTCGTCTCGCCCGCGAGCTGCACGGCTGTCCGCTTCATCGCCGCGGCAATTCTACCGGCGACTTCGCGTTCCGCCCCGGAGCCGAAAAGTATAACATCCGCGCCAAACTCGGCAATCAGCCGGTCTGCGAGCGCCGCATACCGCTCCACCGGCCAGCACTTTGCCGATCCATACGCCGCGCCCGGCGCCATCGCCACGCGCAGCAAGCGCGGCGCTCCCGGAACTCCCGCGCGCTCAAGGATTTCCTCGGCGCGTTCCATCGCCTCTGGCGGCACCTTAAGGCTGATCCGCTCTATTTCCGGCAGCTTCTCGATCCATCCCGCGCGCCGCAGCAGCTCCAGATAGTAGTAGCTCTCATGCGCGGGGCCTTCCCCCGGCCCGGGAACCGCAATCGCGTGCGTCAACAGCCAGGAGCGTGCGTCGCGCGCGTAGCCGATTCGTTGCGGCACGCCGGATCGCCAGGTTAGCCATGCCGCCTGGAACGCATTCTGCAGCAG
>JACOSF010000060.1 GCA_016179005.1 Acidobacteriota bacterium
CCTGCTCGCCGGGCGGCGCGCCATGATCAAAGCGCTGCTGCTCGACCAGCACTTCCTCCGCGGCATCGGGAATATCTACGCTGATGAATCGCTCTGGCGCGCAAGACTCCATCCGGCGAGGCTCGGCGCGCGCCTCAGCTTCGCCGATGCGCACCGCCTGCTGGAAGCCATCCGGCACGTCCTGCGCGCAGCGATTCGCTTGGGCGGCTCGTCCATCTCCGACTTCGTGGACGCCAACGGCCTGCCTGGCGAATTTCAGATGCGCCATCGCGTCTATGACCGGGAAGGGAAGGGATGCTTCCGGTGCGGTGCGGCGATTCGCCGGATCATCGTCGCCGGACGCAGCAGCTATTTCTGCCCGCGTTGCCAGCCTGCCCCGAAACCTCGTGGGCTTGCCCCGAGAACTCGTGGGCCGGCTCCGCGCCGCCGCGGCTCTGCCCCTCGGAAAAAGAAATCCAGACAAAGGAAGTAACCGGCCGGGTCTCAGCGGCCGGAGCGGTAGAGAATCACGCGCACCTTTTCGAGGGTGATCAGCCCGCCCTCGACCATCTCGTCCAATTTCGGAAGAATGTTCTCGATCCGCTCGGTGTACTCGACCACCTCGAGAACGATGGGCAGGTCGTGCGAGAGGCGAAGAATCTTGTCCGTATGATAGACGCTCGTCGAGCCGAAGCCGCCGACGCCGCGCAGCACCGTCACGCCGCTGAATTTCTCGCGGCGAAATAGCTCGATGAGCGCCTGGTACAGCGACTTGCCGTGCCAGCTGTCCGATTCGCCGATGTGGATGCGCATCAGTGTCCGCTCGCCTTCAAATTTCTCGTGTGTCATGGCAGCTCCTAAAAACGGTTGGCGATCCGAATGCCGGCCAGAGTCAGCAGCAAACCGGCCAGCACGCTCGTCCCCACGTAGAGAGAGGCCCGCAGCCATTCCCCGTCCTCCAGCATCTTGATGGTTTCCCAGCCGAAACTTGAAAACGTCGTGAACGCGCCGAAAAATCCGATGGTGATGGCCATACGCCATTCGGGCGGGATCAACAGGTGGTTGAGTGTGTATTGGGCGATGAAGCCCAGGAAAAAGCATCCCGACAAGTTTACCGCGAGCGTCCCGAAGGGAAATGCGCCGCCCGTGCGGTACTGGACGAGTCCCTGCAAGCCGTAGCGGGCCAGGGTGCCGGCAGCGCCAAACACAATCAGCAGCAAAATGCGCACAGTTGCTCCGTTTCCCGCGCGTCGCTGCGCCCAACAAAAAACCCCTGGGCGCCGCCCGGCGGCCAGGAGTCATCAGTTCCGATGGTTTCAATCGGAACGGTTTCGGCGAACTCCATCGCCTTCTCGATTCCAACTCATTGTAAGCCACTTCGCGCGCCGGGAAAAGCGCACGTTCAATCCGCGCCGGTCGTTGCGGCAGGAATGTCCATGGGCAGAACGCGCTGCGTGCCAGCGGTGGGCGAAGGCGGCAGCAACGGCGCGGCCGCGGAGAAAATCCGCGCGCCCCACACGCCTCGCGCATGGGCTTCGAGCTGGAGCACGCGGTCGCTCAAGATCGAAAACGGCGGCGCGGCGAGCAGCCCGTTCAACAGCTCGTGGATGCGCCGCTGGAACTGCACATTTTCCGAGCGGAAGCCGTCGGCGGTGATGCCCTCCGCGAACGGCGGCACAGCCACCAGCAGCGCGTAGCTGTCCATCCACCACTCCAGCCACTGCTCGAGGTACGGCTGGCGTCCGAATTTGTTGACCAGATAGCAGTAGTTGTCGAGCACGGCGCGGTCGCAGATTACGTTGGGCGCGCGCGAAGCGGCCTCCAGCTCCGCGGCCACCTGCGCGTGCAAGATCCAGAGCTGCCCCTCGAGCGTCGTCGCTTCGTTCACCGGGAACGGCGAGCGCCGCGCCACTTCCGTCACCAGCTCGACGTTCTGGTCGGCTTTCTTCAGCAGCGTGCAGACTTCATAGGCCAGCGTGGTCTTGCCGACGCCGTGCGTTCCGATGAGTGCGAGTTTCAAACGGGTCTGCCTTCCGAGTGTGCGCAATCGTTCTAACACACCTTTGCGTCCGGGAAAATAGCCCGCTGGTTGAAAAAAAGGAAAATAGAAAAGAGAAAATAGAAAATAGCAACTACCAACCATGCTGCGGCAGTCTCTTTCCTGCGGGCCTATTTTCTAATTTCCATTTTCTATTTTCTTTCCTGCTTTCGACGCCGCGTCTAGAATGTCCACTGCCATGCGAGCCATACTGCAACGCGTCAGCAAAGCCCGCGTGCTGGTGGACGGCCGCGTCACCGGCGAAATCGGTGCGGGCCTGGTCGTGCTGCTCGGCGTGGGACAGGGCGACACGTCCGCCGCCGCGAAGTACCTCGCCGAAAAAACCGCCAACCTGCGCATCTTCGCTGACGATGCCGGAAAAATGAACCGCTCGCTCGTGGACATCAGCGGCGCCGCGCTGGTGGTGTCGCAGTTCACGCTCTACGGCGACGCGCGCGGCCAGCGGCGACCGAGCTTCATCAAAGCCGCGCCGCCCGACGAAGCCAACCGCCTCTACGAGGAATACTGCGCCGCGCTGCGCGCCCTCGGCGTGCGCGTGGAGACCGGCGTCTTTCAGACCATGATGGCCGTCGAGCTCACCAACGACGGCCCGGTGACCATCCTGCTCGATTCCGAAAAACTCTTTTGAGCCCGAATCGTATTATCCTCTTGCCGTGGCGGAAGCCGGCTCCAAATCTCTGACGGTCCGTGAAGCTGCTCTTGCGGATGCGGCGTGCATTGCCGCGCTCGCCGGGCAGCTCTCGTATCCGTCCACACCGGAAGACGTTGTGCAGCGGCTGCGCGGCCTGCCGCAAGACGGCACCCACGCGGTTTTTGTCGCCGAAGATGGCGCAGGCCGCGTGGTCGGCTGGGCGCACGTGTTTGTGTATCGCCCCCTGGAACACGACGCGGTTGCGGAGATCGCTGGTCTGGTGGTGGATGAAAACTGTCGTGGCGCAGGTGCCGGAAAGCTGCTGATGGTGGCGGTAGAACACTGGGCTCTGGGGAAAGGGCTGCCGGCTGTTGTTTTGCGCTCGAATGTGATCCGCGATGCCGCGCACCAGTTCTATGAGAGTCTCGGCTACACGCGCATCAAGACGCAGCACGCTTTCCGCAAGATTTTGTAGCGGCGCGTTTATCCCGCCGCCGTTAGTTTTCGCAAACAGTTCTTGCGGCGGGTTTATCCCGCCGCCATGGGCAATGAGCACAGATCAAAACAAACTCCGCAACGCTCTCGCCCAACTCAAATCGCTGGGCAAACCCGAAAACGTCGC
>JACOSF010000061.1 GCA_016179005.1 Acidobacteriota bacterium
AGGATTAGTTCTAAGAGACCGCTGCCGGCCTGTCCAATGTCAGGACTCCGGTGGAGTCCATCGGACTCCGAAGACCGGAGAAGGCCGTCACTACATGAGGAAAGCGGCGTCAAGCCGCCCTTCGGCAGGCTCAGGACTTCGTCGCACTCCAAACACAAAGCAGAATTGGCAACCTGCACAATCCCGAAGGATCGGGACCGCGCAGGTTGCCGCTACATAACCAAGCACAGGGGGCGCAGCAAGCATCGCGAAAGACAAAGCGGCGTCAAGCCGCCCTTCGGCAGGCTCAGGACTTCGCCGCACTCCATAGGGCGGGGCTAAAGACCGCCCCCACATCCATACGATAGTTCTTGTGAGATAATCCGCGCCATGAAAACAAGGATGAAGGGTTACAGAGTGCCAGAGGTTCGGAGTGGCAGAGATTCAAAGTGACACAGTTTCAGAGTGACAGAGTTTCAGAGTGGCAGGGTCTTCGAGGTAATTCGCGTATGAAATCAAAACAAACGATGCGTTTCGCTTGCGTGGGCATTCTGATTTCCGCTGCGGGGCTTGCTGCACAAAATCCCGCACAAGCGCATGGCGGGCCCTCCTACGCGCGGAGTGCTTCGGAGGGCGGACAGAACGGCGCGGGGATAAACCCCGCGCTACAGCAGCCGCAGCAGCAACCGCAACAACAGCAGCAGCCGCCGCAGCCGGAATTTATCATTAAGGCGCGTGCGCTGCTGCGCGAGGAAAAACTGGAAGAGGCGTTGGCAGTGTATCGTCAGGAGCTCGAGAAGTCGCCGGATTCGGTGGCGGCGAACAACGCCGCGGGCATCGTGCTCGACTTGATGGGACAGTACGCGGAGGCGCGGAAGTATTTTGCGAAGGCTATTGAAGCGGCGGCGACTCCGCAGGCCAAAGCAGCGGCGCAGAGAGCCATGGCGATGTCCTACGCGTTTGAAGGGGACTGCAAGAAAACGGTGGAGTGGGAGCAGAAGGTGTTTGATTATCAAGTCTCCGTGAACGATTTTTTCCAGCAGGGCGAGATCGCCAATGAGGCGGCGCGGGTGTGCATCGAGGCAGGAGACCTGGACACGGCGTACAAGTGGTACGAGACCGGGCACGAGCGCGGGCTGCGCGAGCCGAACATCAAGCCGGACCGCGTGGACTTGTGGGAGTTTCGCTGGGAACACGCGCAGGCGCGCATCGCGGCGCGTCGCGGAAAACACGAGGATGCGCAAAAACATGTGGCCGCAGCCAAAGCCGCGCTCGACAAAGGCACCAACCCGACACAGGCGGTGTTTTTTCCGTACCTGGTGGGCTACGTCGCGTTCTATCGAGGAGATTACAAGACAGCCCTGGACGAATTGCAAAAGGCCAACCAGAACGATCCGTTCATCCAGTGTCTTATCGCGCAGACATACGAAAAAATGGGCGACAAAGAAAAGGCGCTGGAGTTTTATCGCAAGGCGGCGTCCACCACGGCGCACAATCCTCCCGCTGCGTATGCGCGGCCGTTCGCGAAAAAGAAGATTTCGTGAATTCAAAACCGGAACGCAGATGAACGCAGATAGACAAAGATAAACGCAGATATTGAGCAGGACAAAAGTCACAATGCGCGGACTTAAGACCAAGCCAACAAACATCCAAGTCCTGTAAAGTCCCAACATGAACAAGTTGAGTGAGCGATCCGTGGCGGCGTTTCGGGCGCGGCTGGTTGCGTGGTATGCGCGGAACAAGCGGGCGATGCCGTGGCGGGGGACGCGAGATGCGTACTGCGTGTGGGTGTCGGAGATCATGCTGCAGCAGACGCGGGTGGCGGCGGTGGAGCCGTACTACCAGCGATTTCTGCGGCGATTTCCGACGGTGCGTGCGCTGGCGCGTGCGCGGAACGAAGAGGTACTGAAGCACTGGGCGGGGCTGGGGTACTACAGCCGGGCGAGGAATTTGCACCGCGCGGCGCGCGAGATTGTCGCGAAGCATGACGGAAGATTTCCGCGTGAGGTTGAAGCGGCGCTGGCGCTGCCGGGCGTGGGTCGGTACACAGCGGCGGCGGTGTTGAGCATTGCGTATGGAGAGCCGCTGGCGGTGGTCGATGGAAACGTGGCGCGGGTGGTGGCGCGATTAGAAGCGGTGCGCGGGGAGTTGAAGGCGGCGGGGAGATGGAAGAGGTTGGAAAAGAGGGCGCAAGAGTTGATGGGGGCGGAAAAGACGAAAATCGAAAAGCGATCCCGAAGCTTCGGGACGAAAAATGGGAAGGCAATTGAACAGCGAAAAGAGAAATTCGAAAATCGAAATTCGAGCACGGAAAGACGGGAAAGGAACAACAGGAGCCAGCGAGACGCTGGCGCTACACAACCCGGGGAGTGGAACCAGGCGATGATGGAGTTGGGAGCGACGGTGTGCACGCCGCGTGCGGGGAGTGTCCCGTGGCGCGGTGGTGCAAGGCCTACAAGCAGGGGATTGCGGAGCAACTCCCCGCGGCGCAGAAGAAGCGAGCAGTCGAGCGAATCGAGATTGCGGCGGCGGTGCTGGTCGATTCGCGCGGACGGACGCTGCTGGTGAAGCCGGAGCAGGCGGAAACGAACGGATTGTTTTCACGGATGTGGCAGTTCCCGGCGGTGGAGGTGCGGAAGAATGCGCGGGCAGAGCTGAAAAGGCATCTGCGCGAGATAAAAGTGGCGAGTCGGCGGCAAAAGCA
>JACOSF010000062.1 GCA_016179005.1 Acidobacteriota bacterium
CGATGTGCTGGGCGTGAGCCGCTCGGCCGGCGAGGACGAGATCAAGAGCGCCTACCGCAAGGCGGCGCTGAAGTACCATCCCGACCGCCATCCTGCCGACAAACCGCACGCCGAAGAAAAATTCCGGGAGGCCACGGAAGCGTACAGCGTGCTCTCCGACGCCCAGAAGCGCGCCGCGTACGACCGCTTCGGACTCGCGGGAGTGAGCGGCGGCGGCTTCGAGCAGACAGGCTTCGACCGCTCCATCTTCGAGGAGTTCAACGACATCTTTGGCGATTTCTTCGGAGTGGAAGACCTGTTTGGCGGGGGCGGCGGTCGCGGGGGGCGGCGTCGCGCCCGCGCGCACCGCGGCAACGACCTGCGCTACGACATGACGCTCTCCTTCGAGGAAGCAGCGAACGGGATGCACAGCAAAATCAAAATCCCGCGGACGGAACTCTGCGAGACTTGCAAGGGCACCGGCGCCAAGCAGGGAACCTCACCCATTGCCTGCCAGACGTGCGGCGGGCGAGGGCAAGTGCATTACCAGCAGGGATTTTTCACCATCACGCGCACCTGCCCGAGTTGCCAGGGCGCGGGGCACGTTGTGCGCGAGCCGTGCAAGTCGTGCCAGGGCGACGGGCGCGTGGAGCGCGAACGCACGCTGGAAATCCGCATCCCGCCGGGCGTGGATTCCCAGACCCGGCTGCGTATCACGGGCGAGGGCGAGCCGGGCATCAACGGCGGGCCGCCGGGCGACCTCTACGTGATCCTCGAGGTGCGCGAGCACCCCTTCTTCGAGCGGCGCAATTCAGATCTCTACTGCACGATTCCGGTCAACTTCGCGCAGGCCGCCCTGGGAGCGGACATTGCCGTGCCGACACTGGCCGGGGAAGAAAATCTCCATATCCCGGAAGGCACGCAGACCGGATCGATTTTCCGGCTGAAGGGCAAAGGCCTGCCCGACCCGAACAGCGGCACGAAGGGCGACCTCTACGTAAACATCCGGGTGGTGACCCCGGCGAAGCTCACGCGGGAACAGAAGCGGCTTATGCAGGAGCTAGGACAGACGCTTCCCGAAGAAAGCCGCCCGGCCCAGCGGAATTCGTCTATCTTTGAAAAGGTGAAAGATATTTTCGGCTAGAGACCTATTTGTCGCTGTCCACACCCGCCTGCAAATTCCATCCATCCCGTTATAGAATCCCGGACCATGCGCCGCCGCTTCTTCGTTGATGCGTTTCA
This sequence comes from Acidobacteriota bacterium, assembly GCA_016179005.1. Lineage (GTDB taxonomy): Bacteria > Acidobacteriota > Terriglobia > Acidiferrales > UBA7541 > JACQDE01. The sequence continues at coordinate 1,222 of JACOSF010000062.1, forward strand.
TGGTCACGCCGCCACAATGACTGGCGAAGCGGCACACCATCTCGGCCGCGTGCTGCGCGCCGAGCCGGGACAATTGTATGAGCTGAGCGATGGCAAGGTGGTTTGGCTGGCGCGCGTGGAAAGCACGGGGCGGGACACTATCGAATTTTCGCTGGTGGAGCAATTGCCGGCGCAAGGGGCGCGCCTGCACGTGACGCTGCTGCTGGCCATCGTGAAGTTCGACCGCTTCGAATGGGCCCTGGAGAAAGCGACGGAGTTGGGCGTGAGCGAGGTGGTGCCGCTCGCAGCAGCGCGCAGCGAAAAAGGGTTGATTGCCGCGGCAACGAAGCGCGCGCAGCGCTGGGAAAAGATTCTGCAGGAATCGGCGCAACAATCGCGAAGGCTGGCGCCGCCGGTGTTGTGTCCGGCGGTTCGGCCGGCGGAGGCGTTCTCCGTCACGCGGGCCCAGCATGCTGTATCCCTGCTGCTTTCTGAGCGCCCGGACGCGCCTGGGCTGCGGTCGGTCTTGGAAGGGAAGAAGAGCAGCGCTGCCGCATTCGCCATTGGACCAGAAGGCGGTTGGACAGAGGAAGAACTTTCCGGCGCGCGCGCCGCGGGGTTCGTCGAAGCGTCGCTCGGGCAAAATATTCTACGGACAGAGACGGCGGTGGCGGCGGCCCTGGCCATCCTCAACTATGCGCTTGGCGAATAGGCTCCGCTGAATTAGGATGGGCGGCGATATGCGGCGCCTGGCCCTCACTGTTCTGATATGTCTGGTTGCCGGCTTGCCTCTTTCTGCACAGAACCGCCCGCTGCGCACGGTGGATGCAGAAACCGTGCCGGCGGGAACCGTGCGCGTGCAAGTCGGTTTTGATTTTCTTCAGGACGTGGATTTCCCGCTCTCCGGGCTTTCCGGCGACATGACTTCCGTGGGCGTAGTGCAGATCCGCATGGGCGTGGGGAAGATTGCCGAGGTGCAACTGGAAGGCGCGGTGCACCATTTTCTCGATGTGAAAAAACAGGTGGGCGCATTTGTCACGCCGGTGCTGACCGGACCGAATTCGACACATGACGTGGGCGATTTTTCCATTGCCACCAAGATCCGCTTGCTGTCGGAGACGAAGAAGAGACCGGCGCTCGGATTCCGCTTTGGCTACCAAATGCCGAACTCGAACCAGTCGCGCGGGATCGGGTCCAACACGTCCAATGTTTTCGCGGAATTCATCCTGCAAAAGCATTTCAGGAAACTGAATCTGATGGGGAACGCCGGGGTGGCCATCTTGCAAGCCCCGGCGGCCAACTTCACGCAGAATGATGTGCTCACCTTCGGCGCGGGGTTCAGCTACGCTGCGCATCGCCGAATAAATGTGGTGGGCGAAGTGGCTGGATTCCACAGCACGCGAAAAATGTCTCCGAGCCTGGTGGGCACGGAGAGCCGCTCGCAGGGGCGCTTCGGACTGCAGATTCTGGCCGGTGGATTCCAGTGGGACGTGGCCGGGCTCGCTGGAATAACCAAGAGTAGCCCGCGCAGTGGATTCACTTTCGGGATTAGCCGGGATTTCCGGCTGTTCGATTACGGCACGATTAAGTAGTTTTCAGTCGTCAGTCCGCAGGGAATACCGAAGAATCGTCCATATGATTTTCATGCCGGCGGAGAAAGTGCCGCGAAGCGTTCCGGAGATTTTGGATTGCCCTGCGCGACGCCTGCGATAGCTGACCGGAATCTCTTTCACGCGAAGGTCGTGGCGAGCAGCCTTGATCTGCATTTCGATGGTCCAGCCGAAATTCGTGTCGCACATGCGGAGCCGTTCGAGGGCATCGCGGCGGATGGCGCGGAAAGGGCCGAGGTCGGTGTAGCGCGCGCCGTGAAGGAGGCGAAGCAACACAGTAGCCAGGGCGTTGCCCAAGCGCTGCTGCGGGGTGAGCGCGCCGGCCTCCCGCGTTCCCAGCACTCGGGAGCCGAGCACCATCTCGGCTTCTCCGCGGGCAATGGGGTCGAGCAGGCGCGGGAGATCGGCGGGATCGTCGCTACCGTCAGCATCCATGAAGGCGACGACGGTAATTTCAGCGCGCAGCGCGGCCATGCCGGCAAGACACGCGGAGCCGTAGCCGCGATGAGGCTCAGCGACAACCTCGGCGCCGTGCGCGCGGGCGACCTCGGCGGTGCAGTCGGTGGAGCCGTTGTCCACAACGATGAGCTGGGCGAGCGCTGCCCCCTTCAGGGCGTCAAGGGTCGGGCCGATGGCGGCTTCTTCGTTGAGGGCGGGAATAATCAGAGCAAACCGTTCGGGCATCAGACGCCATCCTACGATGCAGGGCGGCGCGCTGTCGAATGCCCCGGAAGGGCATTGGCGGATGCGCGCACCTGTGGTATAAAAGAACGACCTCGTTCGCGCAATGGGACAACCCGTCAACAGCAGTCCACAACCCAAAGAGCAGGGCGCGTCTTTCTCGACGATCCGCGCGGCGGTGATGAACTGGACGCGCGATCTGCTGATCGCGCTGGGCCTGGCCGCGGTGATTATCGTGTTCCTCTACCAACCGGTGAAGGTGGAAGGGACGAGCATGTCGCCGCTGCTCACCGACCAGGAACGGATTTTCATCAACAAGTTTGTGTATCGCTTCGAGCCCATCCAGCGCGGCGACGTGGTGGTGTTCTGGTATCCGATGGACCGCTCGAAGTCGTTCATCAAGCGCGTGATCGCGCTTTCCGGAGACACGGTGGAGATTCAGCAGGGGCGCGTGCTGGTGAACGGCAAGGAACTGGACGAGCCGTACGTGCCCGCGCCGTTTGCTGACCGCAGCTCGCTGGGGCCGACGCACATTCCGGAAGGGTCATTCTTCGTGCTCGGCGATCACCGCAATAGCTCGAACGACTCGCGCGTGTTCGGCGCGGTGCCGGGGCAGTTTATTTATGGCAAAGCGGTATTCGTGTACTGGCCGGTGGAACGCTTCGGCGCGCTGCCGGCATTCGACAGCGAACAGCAATGAAGCCATTCGGAGGACAACCTGAGGCTCAACGGAACCCCCGCGATTCTCGCGCTCGAGGACGGGCGCGTATTTAACGGGCGCGCGGCGGGCGCTCGCACCCGTCGCGGCGGCGAAGTCGTTTTTAATACCAGCCTCACCGGCTACCAGGAAGTATTCACCGACCCCAGTTATTCCGGCCAGATTGTCTGCCTGACTTACCCGCACATCGGAAATGTCGGAACAAATTTGGATGATGAGGAATCACCTCACCCATACATTGAGTCGCTGATCGTGCGCGAGTTTTCGCAGCTCGCCTCGAACTACCGCTCGACGGAAACGGCGCAGGCTTATCTCGAACGCCACGGCATTCCCGTCATCTGGGACATTGACACGCGCGCGCTGGTGCGGCACCTGCGCACCGTGGGCGCGCTGCGCGGCGTGGTGTGTACGGACGGGACACCAGTTGCAAAGCTGATCGAGGAAGCGCGGGCGCTGCCGACCATGGCCGGACTCGAACTCGCCAGCCGTGTGACCTGCGACAAAGCTTACGAGTGGAAGCGCGGTTCAGTCGAGATTGCCGCCGCTGCTGGAG
>JACOSF010000063.1 GCA_016179005.1 Acidobacteriota bacterium
ACGCCCGGAAGCCCAAACTCGCGGTGTACAAGTTCGCCTCCTGCGACGGCTGCCAGCTCGCCATGCTGAATCTGGAAGATGAGCTGCTGGACCTGGCGGGCGCGGTGGAGATCGCGTACTTCCTCGAAGCCCGGTCGCAGACGATGGAAGGGCCGTTCGACGTGACGCTGGTGGAAGGCTCGGTGACCACGCGCGAGGAAGCCGAGCGCATCCGTGAGGTCCGCAAGAATTCGAAATACTTGATCACCATTGGCGCGTGCGCCACCGCCGGCGGCATCCAGGCGCTGCGCAACTGGAAGGACGTGGACGAGTTTATCCGCATCGTGTACGCCACGCCGGCGTACATCGAGACGCTGAAGGAATCCACGCCGATTTCGGCGCACGTGGCGGTGGACTTCGAGCTGTACGGCTGCCCGATCAACAAGTACCAGTTGCTGGAAGTGCTCACCGCGCTGCTGATCGGGCGGACGCCGCACCTGCCGGCGCATTCCGTGTGCGTGGAGTGCAAGCGGCGCGGCACGGTTTGCGTGACCGTGGCGCAGGGGATTCCTTGCGTTGGGCCGCTGACCCACGCCGGCTGTGGAGCCATCTGCCCGGCCTACAACCGCGGCTGCTACGGCTGCTTCGGCCCGATGGAAAGTCCCAACCCGGATTCGCTGATGCACCACCTGCAAGGATGCGGCGTGCCGCGCGGGGATCTGGTGCGGTTACTGCGCAGCTTCACCGGCTACGCCGAGGCGTTCCGGACCGCCAGCGAGAAACTGGAGAAAGCGCCATGAGCCAGCCGGATGCGGATACTCGCACGGCCACGCGCACGATCAAGGTGGACTACCTCAGCCGCGTCGAAGGCGAAGGCGGGCTGTACGTGCGGGCGCACAACGGACAGGTACAAGAAGTAAAGCTCAACATCTTCGAGCCGCCACGCTTTTTCGAAGCGTTTCTCCGCGGGCGGCACTTCCAGGAAGTGCCGGACATCACCGCGCGCATCTGCGGCATTTGTCCCGTGGCTTACCAGATGAGTTCGGTGCACGCACTGGAAGCGGCGCTGGGTGTCAAGCCCGGGCCGGAAATCCGCATGCTGCGGCGGCTGTTCTACTGCGGCGAATGGATTGAAAGCCATGCGCTGCACATCTACCTGCTGCACGCGCCGGATTTTCTGGGCTACGAGAGCGCGGTTTCGCTGGCCGCGGACTACCCCGATGTGGTGAAGCGCGCGCTGCGCCTGAAGAAAGTTGGGAACGACATCCTGGAGATGATGGCTGGGCGCGCGACGCATCCGGTCGCGGCGTGCGTGGGCGGGTTCTATAAGGCGCCACGGAAACGCGATCTGCTGCGCTTCCGCGAAGAGCTGAAGTGGGCGCTGGAGGCCGCGATGGAAACGGTAAAGCTCGTCGCCAGCTTCACGTTTCCCGCCTTCGAGCCGGACTACGAGTTTGTCAGCGTCTCGCACCCCAGCGAATACCCCATGAACGAGTTGCGCATCGTGTCCTCGAAGGGGGTGGACATCGAGCCGCGGGATTTCGAGAGCATATTCCTCGAAGAGCACGTGCAGCGCTCCACCGCGCTGCATTCGACGCGCGCGGACAAGGGCACCAGCTACTTCGTGGGGCCGCTGGCGCGGATCAATTTGAACTTCGAAAAGCTGTTGCCGGCGGCGAAGGAAGCCGCGCGCGCATCCGGCGTGAAGTGGCCGTGCCGCAATCCGTACAGGGGCATCATCGCGCGCAGCGTCGAGTTGGTGCATGCCATCGAGGAGGCGCTGGCTATCATTAAGAACTATCAGGAGCCCGCATCGAGCCGCGTGGAAATCAAGGTGCACGCGGGCGAGGGCTGCGCGGCGACGGAAGCGCCGCGCGGCGTGCTCTATCACCGCTACCGTATCAATGACCGCGGCCTGGTGGAGTTCGCAAAAATCGTGCCGCCCACGGCGCAAAACTACCGCCGCATGGAAGACGACCTGCGGCAGCTCCTGCCCGGAATCCTTGCCAGGCCCGATGCGGAGATCACGCATCTCTGCGAACAGCTCGTGCGCAGCTACGACCCTTGCATCTCCTGTTCGACACATTTTTTGAAGCTCCGCCTCGAGCGGACCTAGGTCGGAAGATGAAGACCGAAACCACGACTCCTGCCGCTTTTCGCGAAAACAAACCTGGAACATTGCTAAACGTCTTTGCGTTCGGCAATCCGTTTGCCGGAGACGACACCGCGGGACCTGCGCTGCTCTCGCGGTTGCGGGACGCGCAAGCCGATGGGTGCGAGTTTCACCTGCTGCGCCAGCCGGGACTCGAGATGCTCCCCCTGTTGCGCGGCGGAAATGTGGTCCTGTTCATTGACGCCGTGGAAAGCGGCGCGCCCGCCGGCACGCTGCACCTGGTGGCGCTCCCCTCGCCCGGGCTCGGCGCGCGCGCCCTCGGCTCGCTTTCCGGCCACGGCTGGGGGCTGGCGGAGACGATGGACCTCGCGCAGGCGCTGGGCGAGTCACTGCCGCGTATGATGCTGCTGGGCATCGAGCTGGGTCAGATGGAGCACGGCGCGCCGCGCTCGCGGGCAGTGGAAGAGGCGCTGATCTCCGTGCAGGAGAATTTTTCGCGGCTGTGCGCGGTGTTGCAGGAAGAAGGATCGCTTGTGTGGCGGCTGCCGCTGCGTTTTCCGCCGGGTGACCGCTCATTTCCGGGGGTGGTGTGATGTGCCTGGCAGTGCCGGGAAAAATTCTCGCGATGGAGGAGCGCAACGGCGCGCGGTTCGGCCGCGTCGAGTTCGGCGGCATCACGCGCGAAGCGTGCCTCGACCTGGTGCCCGAAGCCGCCGTCGGCGATTACGTGCTGGTACACGTGGGTTTTGCCATCACCCGCGTGGACGCGGAAGAAGCTGCGCGGAC
>JACOSF010000064.1 GCA_016179005.1 Acidobacteriota bacterium
CTGCCGTTCGAGGGCACCATCGATTGGGACGCGACGCTGAAAGGCTTCGGACACGCGCCGGCCGCGGAGAACAAGTTGCCGATTGTGCTCGAGCTGAAGGATGCGGCCGTGGGCGGCGTGCACGAGCACAACACCGCGGCGGTGCTGGACCAGGTGAAAGGCGCCTTTGACAAGTTGGAGCGGGCGCTCACCGCCAAGACAAATTGAACAAGCCATTTAGAATGCCCGTCTCATAGCGGGCGCTACGTGTGCAGCGAGGGACGATGCCGGTCGTTTCGATTGAAAAAGTGGGAGAGCACGACGGGAAGGAAGTGACGATCCGCGGGTGGCTGTATAACCAGCGCGAGTCGGGGAAACTGTTGTTTCCCATCTTCCGCGACGGGACGGGGATCATCCAGGGCGTGGTGTCGCTGAAGGAAAACCCCGAGACGTTTGCCAAGATGCAGGGACTGACGCAGGAGTCCAGCGTAATCGTGACAGGAACCGTGCAGGCGGACCAGCGCGCGCCAGGCGGTTATGAGCTGCACGTGAACAGCGCGGAAATCGTGCAGAAGGTCTCCGAGAGCGAGCCCTACCCGATCCAGCTCAAAGAGCACGGCGTGGATTTTCTGCTCGACCAGCGGCACCTGTGGATTCGCACGCCGCGGCAGGCTTCGATCTTGCGCATTCGCGCGGAAGCGATTCGCGCGGCGCGGGAGTACATGGACGGGCAAGGGTACATCCTGACGGATTCGCCGATCTTCACCCCGGCAGCGTGCGAAGGCACCACGACACTCTTCGAGGTATCGTACATTGACGACCAGAAGGCGTACCTGACGCAGTCCGGTCAGCTCTATGTGGAGGCGGTGGCGGCCGCGCTGGGGAAGGTGTACTGCTTTGGGCCGACGTTTCGCGCGGAGAAATCCAAGACGCGGCGGCACCTGACGGAATTCTGGATGCTCGAACCGGAAGCGGCGTACGCGCACCTGGACGACATGATGGTGCTGGCCGAAGGGCTGGTGAGCCACGTGGTGCAGTCGGTGGTAAGGAATCGCGCGCGGGAACTCGAAACGCTGAAGCGGGACATGAAGAAACTCGAAGCCGTCCAGACGCCGTTTCCGAGGATTCAGTACGACGAGGCCATCGAGATCCTGCAGAAGAACGGAAAAGAAGTGAAGTGGGGCGACGATTTCGGCGGCGATGAGGAAACCGTGCTGTCGAGCCAGTATGACCGGCCGGTGATGGTGCACCGCTATCCGTCGGCGATCAAGGCGTTCTATATGGAGCCGGACCCCAAGCGACCGGAGTTGGCGCTGGGGTTCGACATGCTCGCGTCGGAAGGTTATGGCGAGATTATCGGCGGCGGGGAACGCATGTCGAGCTACGAGAACCTGGTGAAGCGCATCCGCGAACACGGGCTGCCGGAAGAGGCCTTCCAGTGGTACCTGGACCTGCGGCGCTATGGAAGTGTGCCGCACGCGGGGTTCGGGCTGGGACTGGAGCGCACGGTAGCGTGGATTTGCGGAACGGAGCACATCCGCGAGGTGATCCCCTTCCCGCGCATGATCTACCGAATGTATCCTTAGTTGAATCCAGCAGGGCCGGAAAGGCGACCGGGAACCGCGATGGCGCAGAAAACACGCATTATTGGTGTGCCAATGGATCTGGGGCAAAGCCGCCGGGGCGTGGACATGGGCCCCTCGGCGCTGCGCGTGGCCGGACTGCAATCGCGCATCAAACAGCTCAACTTCACGGTGGAAGACGTCGGAAACATCCCCGTCCGGCAGGCGGAAGAGCAGCCGTACGGCGAAAAACGCGCGAAATACCTGAACGAAATCGCCGGAACGTGCAAAGACCTGGCGGAACTTGTGCAGAAAACGCTGGAGGAGGGGATGCTGCCGCTCGTGCTGGGCGGCGACCATTCCACCGCTATCGGAACTGTGAGCGGCGTGGCGGCGCACTTCCGGAAACAGGAAAAGCGCATCGGGTTGCTGTGGCTGGACGCGCACGGAGACATGAACACGCCGGATTCGTCGCCCTCCGGCAACGTGCACGGGATGCCGCTGGCGGCGATTATCGGCTACGGCGCGGCGGAGTTGGTCGAGTTGCTGGGCTTCAAGCCGAAGGTGGAGCCGCGAAACGTGGCGGTGGTGGGCGCGCGGGACTTGGACTCGAAAGAGCGGCAGATTGTGAAGGAGTCCGGCATCCATGTGTTTACGATGCGCGACATTGACGAGCGCGGGATGCGCGACGTCATGGCGGAGGCGCTGCGCTTCGTCACCGACGACACCGACGGCGTGGCGGTGAGCCTGGACCTGGACTTCGTGGACCCCGAGGACGCGCCGGGCGTGGGCACGCCGGTGCGCGGCGGCGTGACCTACCGCGAAGCGCATTTGGCGATGGAGATGATCGCGGACAGCGAGAGCATGGCGTCGCTGGAAGTGGTGGAAATCAACCCGGTGATTGACGAGCACAACAAGACAGCGATGCTCGGCGTGGAGCTGGTGCTTTCGGGCTTGGGAAAGAAAATTCTCTAGCGGCTGGCATTCGGACGCTTTTCGAATTTCGAGTTTCGAATACCGGAACGCCGGTAAATCATCATGACCACAGACAAGAAACGGCTGAGAGTGGGCGTGCTGTTTGGAGGGCGCTCCGGTGAGCACGAGGTGTCGCTGGCATCGGCGGCGAGCGTGATCCGGGCGCTCGATCCCGAGCGGTACGAGGCCGTGCCTATCGGAATCAGTAAAGACGGGCGGTGGATCGCCGGAACGGGAGCGCAGAAATTGTTGCCTGAAGTACTGAAAAGCGGGCAGCGCGTGGTGTTGCCGGCGGACCCGAACGTGGGCTCGCTGGTGCCGCTGGGCGAAGGCAGCGGTGGCGCGCTGCGCGTGGATGTGGTGTTTCCGGTGCTGCACGGCACGTTTGGCGAAGACGGCACAGTGCAAGGACTGCTGGAGCTGGCCGGGCTGCCGTACGTTGGGGCGGGCGTGCTGGGCTCCTCGGTGGGCATGGACAAGGATTTGCAGAAGCGGCTGTTCAAGCAGGCCGGTTTGCCCGTGGGCGAGTTTCTGGCGGTGCCGCGCAGTGCATGGGAAAAACATCCTGATGCGGTGCTCCGCGCAATCAAGAAGAAATTGAAATGCCCGATGTTCGTGAAACCGGCGACGCTGGGGTCGTCGGTGGGAATGACAAAGGTCAAGAAGTGGGGCGAGCTGCCGGCGGCGATGGACCTGGCCGCGGAATTTGCACAAAAGATTCTGGTGGAGCGCGGGATCAAGGGGCGAGAAATTGAGGTTTCCGTGCTGGGCAACGAGGAGCCGCAGGCGTCGGTGCCGGGCGAAATCGTGCCGCACCGCGAGTTCTACGACTATACGGCCAAGTATCTCGAAGAGGGCACGAAGCTGGTTATCCCTGCCAAACTGAGCAAAGCACAAGTAAAAAAATTCCAGGAGTACGCGGTGCGCGCCTTCCGGTGCGTGGAATGTCTGGGGATGGCGCGGGTGGATTTCTTCCTCGAAAAACGCAGCGGCAAGATTCTCCTGAACGAGATCAACACGATTCCCGGCTTCACTTCCATCAGCATGTACCCGAAGCTGTGGGAGGCGAGCGGAATCTCCTACCGCCAGTTGATCGACCGGTTGATCGACCTGGCGCTGGAGCAGCGATGGGTGGTGACCGGTGCGGTCTTTGCGCTATTGATGGCGCTCGGCGTCTGGTGGATGCTCCGCTTTCACAATGAAAAGAAAATCGTGGAGCAATTTTTGCATGCGGTGATCGCCGACGACATGCAGAAGGCGTACCAGATCTGGAAGCCGTCGGGCAGCTACAGTTACAAAGACTTCGTGGACGATTGGAGCGCATCGGGATACTACGGGCCAATCAAGAGCTACCGCATTGAGACGGCACAGAAAAGCAGCGGAGCCAGCGGCGTGACTGTAGTGGTGGAGCTAAGTCCGTTTGATTCCTTCCCGGACAAAGATGACCGGGTGAAGAACTACCGGACAAAAGAAGTGCGGCTGTGGGTGGAGAGCCGGGATATGTCGCTTGGATTTGCGCCGTAAAGAACAGTGGCGAGTGACGAGACAAGAATATGAGGCGGCGGCGTAAAGCCACCGCTACACGTTTCTAGAGCTCGCGGAGGGCGGCGAGGAGTTCAGCAGGCGAAACGGTCGCGGTGCCGAGTTTGCCCACGACCACGCCGGCGGCGGCGTTGGCGAGGACGGCGGCGTCGCGCAGCGAAGCTCCAGCCGAAACAGCGAGCGCCAGCGTGGCCAGTACGGTATCACCGGCGCCGGTGACGTCAAAGACCTGGCGGCCCGAGGAATGATGTTGCGCGCGCTGGCCGAGGCGCCCCACCGGCGGCTCTTCGCTGGTGGCGGAAATGTGCACGGCCTTCGCGGCGTCCTGCTCCAGGACGCTCATTCCCTTCTCTCCTCGCGTAATAATCACCGCGGGACACTTAAACTTTTCTAACAACTGAGCGGCTGCCTGTTCGACGGAGGCGTCGTCGTCGAGTGTGCGCGAGACCAGGAAGCTGGCCTCGCCGCGATTCAGGACGAGGACCGTGGCACCCGGATACGTGGCCAGCATGGACCACTTCGGCTTGACGAAGGACTTGATGCCGAGCTTGGCGCTGGCGCCCA
>JACOSF010000014.1 GCA_016179005.1 Acidobacteriota bacterium
GCCCCACGACGTCATGAACGCCTTTGTCAATTGGGGTATGTAGCGCCGGCCTTCGGGCCGGCACTTTGCAGGCCGTGCCCTGGAATTAACCCATGCATGTGATCGTCAACGGCGAAGAAAAGGAAATCCCCGACGGGCTCAGCGTCACCGGCCTGCTCGGCCACCTCGGCATTCATCCCGGCCGCGTGGCCATCGAGCGCAACCTGGAAATCCTGCCGCGCGCGAAATGGGATGAGACACACGTGCAGCCCGGCGACCGCTACGAAATCGTCAACTTCGTCGGCGGCGGATAGCATCGTAGCGCCGGCGTCCCGTCCTGCGGGGCCGGCACGTCTCCGGAGTCAGTACGTATCGGTGACTCTACGTCGCCTTCTCTTTGTGCCGCCGGGTCGCGCACACCAGCAGCCAGACGGAAGCTGCCAGCAGCAGCGGCGAGGAGTACACCCCGGGCAGGAGCCGCCCGAAATTGATCGACCCGAGCGAGTGCCACAACCCATTTAACAGCATGAGCACGCCGTAAGGATACGACGCGTAGATCATTGCCCGCGAACCGCGAAACACAAAAACCGAAAGGAGAAGAAGCACGATTACCGCGGAAATTAGCCCGGTGAGCCATTCTTCAAAGGTAAACGTCGGCATCGGAAACCAGCTCCACCGCTCGCGCAACGAAGTCACCATGGGATTGTAGAAGGACAGAAAATCGGTCAGCGCTTCGTCGGCTACGTGCACCGCGAGCGCAAGGGTCAGCGCCACCCACGCCCAGGCGTGTCGCTTGACCGCTGCTTCATCTGACGTCATGTCCCCGCGCCTTTCCACGGCCGCCCGCCGCAGGCTTGCTTGGAAGCCTGAATTCCTACTGTGGCTTGGCGCCGGAGCAAAAACTCAACGTGCCCAGAATGGTCGCGAATTCGCCCGCCTGCCGGACCCGGACGTAGCCCGTTTCCTGCAGCAGGATCGGCAACCGCCCTTTCAAGTTGTCTTCGAGCCGTTCGACGCCGTCGAGCTTGCCCACCAGCCGCGAGGCGACACGCGCCCAGCGGCTCGCTGGCTTGCCCCAGTCGGCGATGTGCAGTTCACCGTCCGGCTGAAGAGTCCGGAGGACCTCCAGCAGCGTCCGCACTTTGTCTGCGCGCGTCAGGTGGTGCAGCATCAGGCAGGTAAGGACGCGGTCAAACGACCCGTCCGGGTAGGGCAGGTCGAAGGACATCCCGCAGTCCAGTTGTACGTCCAGGCCTGCGCGGGAAATCTTCCCGGCTGCGATTTGAAGGATTCGCGGGTCCCCATCCAGGCCGGTCAGCACGGCCTCCGGATGCATTTGCTTGGCAAGAAGCGTCAGGGTCGCCGTGCCGCAGCCCAGATCCAACACGCGATGGCCGGGTTGGATGCCGGCCTGTTCGACCAGCCGCCGCTTAAACGCCATCTCCCGCATCGAGACGCGGATCAGCGGGTCGTACAGGCGATCCAGCCAGTGATAGCCAAGAGCGTGGACGTAGGTTTCACGCGACGTTTGCACTTTTCGGTTCCTGGGATGCCGCGAGCCACCGCAGCCTTACCCGCGAGTTGCGGCTAGATGTCGTTCAGGATGTGGCCCATTTTGTTTTTCTTGGCGCGCATGTAGGCCCGCGCCCCTTTGGCCACGCGCGGCTCGCAGGGCAGCCGTTCGACCACCTTCACGCCCCCGGCTTCCAGTTGCGCCACCTTGTCGGGATTGTTGGAGAGCAGCCGCACGCGCCGCACGCCAAGCTTTTTCAGCACCGCGGCGCAGAAGCCGTACTCGCGCGAATCGGCGGCGAAGCCCAGTTCGCGGTTGGCTTCGACAGTGTCCTTTCCGCAGTCCTGCAGTTCGTAGGCCCTCAATTTGTTCATCAGGCCGATGCCGCGGCCTTCTTGCGGCAGGTAGAGCAGCACGCCCGCGCGTGCCCGGCCGATTCTTCGGAAGGAAAGCTCGAGCTGCGCGCGGCAGTCGCAGCGCTGCGAAGTGAGCACGTCGCCCGTCAGGCATTGCGAATGGATGCGCACCACGGGCACGGAGCCGTTCAGCCGGCCGCGCACCAGCACGACAGCCTCTTCATTCGGCGAATTTCCCTGCATGCCGAGGATGGTGAAGTTTCCGAAGCGCGTGGGCAACTGGGCCCGGGCAATGATGTGGACTGCAGTCTTGCGTCGCGTCATAGCAAACAAGCCATTATAGCAGCTTGCGCGGCAGTGCGCCTTCCGCCGGCTTTACTTTGCGCGGCGCTTTGGCTAACGTAGAAACGCGCATTCCGCTGCCACGTTATGCAGACGCTGACCTCCGGAAAAGACCTGCTCTTCCTGCTGGTGCTAAAGGTTGGCTTGGCCGCCTCGATGGCGGCGCTGCTGGCCCGCTCCGCCACCTTCCGCAAAGTGCTCTACACCGAAATGCGCAACTCCGAAGAGAAGATGCAGTTGCTCCTCTTCATGGCGCCGACGCTGGTGGTGGGCGTCTTTCTGCGGCTGGTGGGCTACCGCTTCGCCGACCTCACGCTGGAGGGCGCGTTCCTGCTCGGCATTCTGGGCGGCAGCGTGGCGGGATCCATTGGCGGGGCCATCGTCAGCCTGCCGGCCTTTTTCTTTCACGAATGGCTGGCGACGCCCATGGCTGTGGTCGCCGGCACGCTGGGCGGGCTGATCCGCGCCATCCTGCCCAATCGGGAAGCCATCTGGAACCTGGGCCCGTTCCTTTTCTTGGGCATCCCCCGCTGGGTGTTCCGCGTGGTGCGCAATGTCCGCGCGGCGTGGGAGATGGTGCCGCTGGCTGCCGTGGTCGCGCTCGAACTTGGTCGCATTGCGCTGGCCCACGCGTCTTTTGGCCGCCCGGTGAAGCCCAACTGGCTTTTCGTGCTGGAGACGCCCACCTGGTGGACGCTCGCGCTGGTGGTCCTCACGACAGTGATGGCCGTGGCTGTGCCCATCAAAATCTGGAACAACACACGCATCGAAGCCAGGCTCAAACAGCACGAGGACCTGCTGCTCAACGCGCGCATGACCGCGCTGGCCAGCCAGATCAATCCACATTTCTTGTTCAACACGCTCAATACCGTTTCTTCGCTCATCCGGTACAATCCGGATCTCGCCCGCGGCGTCGTGCTTAAGCTTTCCAGCATCCTCCGCCGCCTCCTGCGCAAGCAGGACAACTTCGTGCCCCTGCGCGAGGAGCTCGGCTTCATCGACGATTACCTCGATATCGAAGTCGCTCGCTTCGGCCCGGACAAGCTCAAGATTTCCAAGGAGCTTGACGAGGACACGCTGGAGGCTTACGTGCCCTGCATGTTGCTCCAACCCATCGTCGAAAACTCCATCAAGCATGGCCTCGCTCACAAGCTCGAGGGCGGCGAAATCCGCATCCGCACCGCCCGCCGCGACGGCCGCCTGCTCATCGAGGTCGAGGACAACGGCATCGGCATGGCCCCGGAGCGCATCTCCGCGCTCGAAGGCCAAGGCGACGCCAAAGGCATCGGCATCAGCAACGTCCACGAGCGCCTGCGTGTGCTCTACGGCGACGACTTCCGCTTCGACATCCACAGCGTAGAAGGCCAGGGCACCTTCGTCCGCATTGACGTACCCGATTTGGTCCCCGTCCTTGAAACCTCCAGCTAGCCGTGCCGATTCGCATTGACATACCCGACACTCTTTCCTAGAGTGAGTCCGTCCGAGGTGGCCTTCCATGCCTGAATGGCTCACACAGGTTTCCGCCTTTGGTGTTTTCCTCGCCATTGCCGCGGTTGGATTTCTATTTCTACTCGTTTCTCTGGTGTTCAGCGGGCTTTTCGAGCACTTTGAGGGTCACTTCGACCACGACGGCGGGGTCGACCACGGCGGCCCGAGCTTTTTCAGCCCGCGTGTCCTCGCCGTGTTCATCACTGCTTTTGGCGGCGTCGGCGCGGTCAGCATCTCACGGGGAAGCACCGTTCTGGTCGCGTCAGGACTGGGGTTCCTGAGCGGCGTGGTGCTGGCCTCGCTGGTGTTGGTTTTCGCGCGGTTTCTTTATGGGCAGCAGGCGTCCAGTGATGTCCGCACGTCGGACGTCGTCGGCCAGTCCGCTCGGGTGATTGTGGGCATCCCCGCGGGTGGCGTCGGCCAGGTACGCTGCCGCGTCGGAGAGGAATTGATCGACAAGATTGCCCGCTCCCAGGATGGCGGAGCGATACCGGAGAACGCCGTCGTGCGTATTGAAGATGTGTTGGGCGAGACGGTGGTCGTCCGCCGCGAGCCGTAAGAAAGAGGAGGTGGGACGATGTTAGGCGATTGGTCGCAGTTGCTTCTGCCGGTAGTTTTTGTGGTGCTGCTGCTGGTGTTGTTCATCGCGCCGTGGCTCTTTGCCAAGAACTACCTGAAAGTTTCGCCCAACATGGTCGCCGTTCTCTCCGGTCGAAAGCGCCGCTTGCCCGATGGGCGCTTCGTCGGCTACCGCCTCGTGCGCGGCGGCGCCGCATTGCGCATCCCTTTGCTTGAAAAGGTCGAATACCTCGCGCTCAATGTCCTCACCATCCCGCTGGAGATCAAGCGCGCATACACCGTGAAGGGCGTGCCGGTGTTCGTGAAGGCCGTTGCCAACGTGAAGATCAAG
The DNA here is from genome assembly GCA_016179005.1 of Acidobacteriota bacterium. Lineage (GTDB taxonomy): Bacteria > Acidobacteriota > Terriglobia > Acidiferrales > UBA7541 > JACQDE01. The sequence goes on from JACOSF010000014.1 coordinate 4,589, forward strand.
AGCGACGACACTTCGCTCCAGGCCGCTGCCGAGCGCTTTCTTGGCATGACCCATGACCAGATCCAGCGCGTCATCTTCCAGACGCTCGAAGGCCACCTCCGCTCCATCCTCGGCACGCTCACCGTCGAGGAAGTGAACAGCGACCGCCAGAGCTTCGCCCAAAAGCTCACCAGCGAAGCCGCCACCGATCTCGAAAAAATGGGTATTGGGGTGGATGTTCTCACCATTCAGGAAATCAGCGACGAGGAAGGC
>JACOSF010000084.1 GCA_016179005.1 Acidobacteriota bacterium
TCGGCCAGTCCCGGCTCAAGGAGAATCTCGAAATCGCCATCCAGGCCGCGCGTTCCCGCGGCGATGCGCTCGACCACGTGCTGTTTTTCGGCCCGCCCGGCCTGGGCAAGACCACGCTCGCGCAGATCCTCGCCAACGAGCTCGGCGTGGTCATCAAGACCTCGAGCGGGCCGCTCCTCGAGCGCAAGGGCGACCTCACCGCCGTGCTCACCTCGCTCGAAGCGCGCGAAGTTTTTTTCCTCGACGAAATCCACCGCCTGCTGCCCAGCATCGAGGAAATCCTCTATCCGGCGATGGAGGACTACCGCATCGACCTGGTCATCGGCCAGGGCCCCGGCGCGCGCATCCACGCTTACAAGCTCAACAAGTTCACCCTGGTCGGCGCCACCACCCGCGCCGGACTGATCACCGCGCCGCTGCGCTCGCGCTTCGGCATTGTCCACCGCCTCGACTTCTACACGCCCGACGATTTGCACGAAATCGTGCACCGCTCGGCGAAAATCCTGGGCATCCCCATAGACGGCGATGGCGCCGCGGAAATCGCCCGCCGCGCGCGGGGGACTCCGCGCGTCGCCAATCGTTTGCTGCGCCGCGTCCGCGATTACGCCCAAGTGAAGGCCGACGGGAAAATTTGGCTCAATGTCGCCCGCGAGGCGCTGCAGATGCTCGGGGTGGACGACCACGGCCTCGACGACATGGACCGCCAGCTTCTGCTCACCATCATTCAGAAATACAACGGCGGCCCGGTGGGATTGAACACGCTGGCCGCGTCGCTCAGCGAAGAAGAAGACGCCATCGAAGAACTCTGCGAGCCATACTTGATGCAGATGGGCCTGCTCGACCGCACGCCCCGCGGCCGCGTGGCTACTCCGCTCGCCTACTCCCACATGGGCATCTCTGACAACCGCCCCCAGCACCCGCTGTTTTGACCCCAGAAAAAGCGAAAATAGAAAATGGAAAAGAGAAAATAGGGTTGCCCAACTTCGGTTGGCGGCCCATTTTCTATTTTCTCTTTTCTATTTTCACCTTTGTTCTGCGCAATCTGCGTTCATCTGCGGTTACAATCTCCCATTCATGCTTGCCACGAAGACAATTTATCTGTCGTTAGGCTCGAACCTCGGCGACCGCGCCGCGCATCTCACTGCCGCCATTGACGCTCTCTCCCTCGCCGGCATCCGCGTCACCAAGCAATCGTCTTTCTACGCCACCGAGCCCGTGGACCTCCCTGCGCAGCACTGGTTCCTCAACTGTTGCCTTGAAGCGGAAACCGCGCTGATGCCCCGCCAACTTCTGCACGCCCTGCGCGAGATCACAAAAAACATCGGCAGCCGGAAAATCGTCCGCAAGGGTCCCCGCGCCATCGACATGGACATCCTCCTCTACGGCTCGAGCACGGTGCGCTTGCCGGAGCTCGCCATCCCGCACCCGCGCATGGTTGCGCGCCGCTTCGTGCTCGCGCCGCTCGCGGAGATCGCTCCCTCGTTGCGCCATCCATTGCTCAAGCGCACCGTCGCCGACCTCCTCGCCGCGTGTCCCGACACCGCCCGCGTCCGCCGCATTGTTGATCCGCAGATTACGCAGAGAAAGATCAGAAAATAGAAATTAGAAAATAGAAAACGGGGCACCATCCAAAATGGCGGCCTATTTTCTTTTTTCGACTTTCTCCTTTTCCCCATCTGCGTGCATCGGCGGTTCCCCTCCCCATTTTTTCTTTTCTCTCCTGTGCTCTCGTGATAGTCTTCGCCTTCAAAATTTCACTCGTTGAAGGAGTCAAGGATGTCTCGCACATTTTCGCGGTTCCTATTCGTTTGTTTGCTGGCTGGAGGCCTGTTCTCGCTCGGCGCCGCTGCGCAAGCTCCCGCCGCCAGCGCCTGGGACTTTCGCCTGATGGCCACCATAAGACCTCCACCATGCAAAAGGAGATGCAGCAGGCCGGCGACGAAGGCTACGAGTACAAGGGCCAGACCGTGTTCAAGACCGCCTTTGGCGGCCAAGAAGTTGTCTGCATCCTCGAACGCGACACCTCCGTCAATGCCCCGCGCTGGGAGTATCGCCTGCTCGCCACCAAGAAAACCTCCACCATGCAAAAAGAACTTCAGGAAGCCGGCGAGCAGGGATTCAGCTTTGTCGGCGTCACCGTCGCGGAAACCGCTTTCGGCGGCACGGAAGTCGTCACCATCACACGCCGCCCGGCCAAGTAGGAGGTCGCCATGACGATGCTGCGCCGTCCCACTCCGGCGTTATTCTTCTTTGCGCTCGTGGTGTTTGCCGCCGCGGGCCTGCTGGCGCAAAGCGCTGCGGACGACTACCTCACCTGGGACGCCGGCAGGGCCCATGCCATCGGCGATGCCACATACGAGCGGGGCCGCGTGGGCGGCTACTTTGACACGCGCCTGCTCAAGACCGAGCGCTCCTACAATTACAAGCTCGCCGCCACCTGGCTCACTCCTGAGGTTATTCGCGCCACCGCCCGCCTTGAGCAGCTTCGCCCGCGCCTCAGCGCCGAGCAGACGCGCGCGCTGGTCGCCGCCGCCGAAGCCGCCGGAGACACCGTGGTCATGGTTGAGATCGACCCGCGCGAAGGCTCCGGTGTGATTCCCAACGATTGGGCGGCTTTTCTTCAGCCCGCGGGTTCGAAGGACATTTCCCGCGCGGTCTCCGGCGTCAACACGCCCAAGCTTCGTGACGTTCCCGCGCTTCTCGGCGTGCGCCGCCGCAACTACGACTACGATCGCTTCTGGGTAGTTTTTCCCCTGAAAGATGTTTCCGGGGAGCCGCTCATTTCCCTCGACGGCGATATCGAGCTGGTCGTGCGCATTTACGACAAGGAAGGCCGCGTGCGCTGGCACGTCCCCGACTTCATCCGCCAGCGGCTCGCGGCTCGCGCTCCTGCGAAATAAAAGGGTGGGTGGCCGACGGCGCTGTCAAGCGCTGCGAATCTATTCAACGCGAAAATAGAAAAGAGAAAATAGAAAAGAGGCTGCCAAACTAGGTTTGCAGGCCTCTTTTCTATTTTCCATTTTCTCTTTTCTATTTTCTGTTTCTCTCAACTGGTTTTCTGAATTTTCACCCAGTGCAGCAGCAGGTTTTTCGGCGCCAGCGATTCCAGTTCGATGGCCGCGTAGCGCCCTTCGCTGGTCTGCCGCCAGCGATACACGCCCGGCTCGCTTTCTTCGTTCACGCGCCCGCGCAGCGGCTCGAGGAACGCGCGCGCCTCTTCGACCGTCGCCCGCTCCTGCGTACGCGGCCGCGCCAGCGCCTCCACCACGTAACTCTTCAGCAGCTTCGGCCAGTACACGCGGAAAAGCGGTTCGCTGGCGAACGCGTCGCTCCACGCCACTTCGCTGCCGTAGGCCAGCACCACGCCGATCACGCGCTCGCCCTTCAGCCCCGCGAGTGGTTTTTCGAAGCGCCTGGAAATCTCCGCCGCAAACGTCTCCACCGACCGCCCGATTCGCGAACCGTGGTA
>JACOSF010000085.1 GCA_016179005.1 Acidobacteriota bacterium
CTTGTGTGAAGGCGATCAGCGCATCGAGCTTGGCCTGGGCGGCGCCGGAGTCGATGGACTGCGCCGCGAGGCGCACTCCGTCGAGGAAATCCGTGGCGCGGCCTGCGGCAACGAGCGCGGCAGCGGCGTTGGCCTGCGCGATTTCGCGGTGCGGGCCGAGTTCGCCCTTCAGCACGCGGCGGAGAATCTTTGCATTGGTCTCCGCGTTGCCGCCGGCAATCGCGTCGAGCGGTGCGCGCCGCAAGCCAAAATCCTCCGGCACGATGGTGTAGCTGGTCACTTGGCCGTCGCGCAACTCCGCCACCTGCGTTTCGCCGCTTAGGGAAATCTCATCCAGCCCGTCGGCGCCGTGCACCACAAACGCGCGCGCGCTGCCCAATTCCGCCAGCGCACGGGCCAGCAGCTCCGTCAGCGCCGCGTCGTAGACCCCAAGGACTTGCGCCGAGGCGCCCGCGGGATTCGTCAGCGGCCCGAGCAGGTTGAACGCCGTGCGCAGGCGCAGCTCGCTGCGCGCCTTCATGGCGTGCTTCATGGCCGCATGCAGCGCCGGCGCAAATAGAAATCCGATGCCCACTTGCTCGATGGCTGCGCCCACGCGCTCCGGCAGCACGTTGATGTTCACGCCCAGCGCTTCGAGCACATCGGCCGAACCGCACTGCGAGCTGATCGAGCGATTGCCGTGCTTGGCCACGTGCACGCCGGCGCCGGCCACCACGAACGCTGTCGTCGTGGAAATGTTGAACGTGCCCCGCGCGTCGCCGCCCGTGCCGCAGGTGTCCACGAGCATGGCCGGGCGCCGCATGCTGTCCGCAAAAATCGGCGTTGCGTGGCGGCGCATGGCGGTGGCGAAGCCGACCAGTTCGTCCACCGTCTCGCCCTTTGCGCGCAGCGCGGTGAGCAAGCCGGCGATCTGCACATCGCTGACGCGCCCGGCGAGAATCTGCGACATCGCCGCCTCGGCATCGCCGCGGGCGAGGTCTTCTCCGGCAACAACTTTTTGCAGCGCTTCGAGGAGCATGTTTTCGATGTCGCGGCATCCCGCAGAGCGGAACCGCCATGACACGCCTTCGCCTTGCCCGTTTCCGCGGTTGCGGGTAAACTGATTCGCTTTGCGTCGCCCCGAATTTTAGCATTGTTTCAGCGGTGTCGGTTTTTGTAGAGGCCAGCTTCAGCTGGGCATGGGTGCCGGTCCCGCTCTGCGGGACCGCCGCTACACAATCCCGCCGAGATTCCGGACACTACAATGAAAATCCACGAATATCAGGCGAAGGCCATTCTCGCGCGCTACGGTGTGCCCACGCCGCGCGGCGAGGTGGCCTTCAAGCGAGATGAAGCGCGCGCCATTGCCGAGCGCCTGGGCACGCCCGTTGTTGTGGTCAAGGCACAGATCCACGCCGGCGGGCGCGGCAAGGGCGGTGGCGTAAAGCTGGCCAAGTCCGCCGAGCAGGCCGGCGAACTGGCCGGGCAGATTTTGGGCATGAAGCTGGTCACCCCGCAGACCGGCGCCGAAGGCCGCACCGTCAAGCAAGTGCTGATCGAAGAAGGTCTCGACATCAAGCGCGAAATCTACATGAGCGTGCTGGTGGACCGCGCCACGGCGTGTCCCGTCTTCATGGCCAGCGCTGCCGGCGGCATGGAAATTGAAGAAGTCGCCCGGGAGCATCCCGAAGCCATCCTGCGCGAGCAGATCAATCCCGTCGTCGGCATGCAGCCGTATCAGGCGCGCAAGCTGGCCTTCGGGCTCGGCCTCGCACCGGAGGTGGTCAGCGCCGCAGTGCCATTCATGCAGGCGCTGTATCGCGCGTTCGTGGAAACAGACGCTTCGCTCGTGGAAATCAATCCCTGCGTGATTACCGGCGACGGCCGCGTCGTCGCGCTCGACGCCAAGATGACCTTCGACGACAACGCGCTTTACCGCCACAAGGAAATCCGCGAGCTGCGCGACCTCGATGAAGAAGAGCCGCTCGAAGTGGAAGCCTCCAAGTATGGCCTGAACTACATCAAGCTCGACGGCACGGTCGGCTGCATGGTCAACGGCGCGGGCCTTGCGATGTCCACCATGGACATCATCAAGCTGGCCGGCGGCAGCCCCGCGAATTTCCTCGACGTGGGCGGCGGCGCCAGCGCCGAACAGGTGAAAAACGCTTTCAAGATTCTGCTCACTGACACGCATGTGCGCGGCGTGTTCATCAATATTTTCGGCGGCATCCTGCGCTGCGACGTGCTGGCCACCGGCGTGGTGGACGCGGCGCGCGAGCTCAGCATCCAGGTGCCCATCGTCGTGCGCATGGAGGGCACCAACGTTGCCGAAGGCCAACGCATCCTGAAAGAGTCCGGGCTGAACTTCACCATTGCCAATGGCATGAAAGACGGCGCGGAGAAAATTGTGCGCCTCGCAGGAGGTGCACAATGAGCGTGCTCGTCCACAATACGACAAAAGTCCTCGTGCAAGGTTTTACTGGGCGTGAAGGGACATTTCACGCCACCCAAATGATTGAGTACGGAACGAAGGTTGTCGGCGGCGTGACGCCGGGCAAGGGCGGAACGAAACACCTGGAGAAGCCTGTATTCAATACCGTCGCTGATGCAGTGCGTGAGACCGGTGCCGATGCGTCCGTGATCTTCGTGCCGCCGCCGTATGCGGCCGACGCGATCCTCGAGGCCACCGACGCGGGCCTGCCGCTCGTTGTTTGCATCACCGAAGGCATTCCCACCTGCGACATGGTGCGTGTCGCAGCGGCGCTGCGCGAAAAACCGACGCGCCTGATCGGCCCCAATTGCCCGGGCATCATTTCGCCGGGCCAGTGCAAGATGGGCATCATGCCCGGCAGCATCCACAAGCAGGGGCACGTCGGCGTAGTCAGCCGCAGCGGCACGCTCACCTACGAAGCAGTGGACCAGCTCACGCGGCTCGGCATCGGGCAATCCACCTGCATCGGCATTGGTGGCGACCCGATCATCGGCACCACGTTTCTCGACGCCATCAAACTGTTTCACGACGACCCGGATACGCACGCCATCGTGATGATCGGTGAGATCGGCGGCAACGCTGAGGAAACCGCCGCGGAGTACATCAAGGCGCACGTGAAAAAGCCGGTCGTCGGGTTCGTCGCCGGACAGACCGCGCCGCCGGGGCGCCGCATGGGTCATGCAGGGGCGATCATCAGTGGCGGCAAAGGCACCGCGAAAGAAAAGTATGCAGCCATGGCCGCTGCCGGCATCCACACCGTGCAAAGCCCGGCGGATATCGGCGCAACTCTGGCCGCAGCACTGAAGTAGCGGCGGGTTTATCCCGCCGCCACGGCGGCGTAAAGCCGCCGCTACATTCCTCGGAGGAAACTAGAGTGGCTAACGAACGCACGCTCGCAATCATCAAGCCCGACGCGGTCGGCCGCAAACTCGAAAGCGAGATTTTGTCGCGCATTCACAAGGCGGGCTTCCGCATTGTCGCCATCGAATCGTTGCGCCTGACCAAAGCCGAAGCGGAAGGCTTCTACGCCGTGCATCGCGGCAAAGGATTTTTCGAAGAACTCACCGCGTTTATGAGCTCCGGCAAAGTAATTGTCATGGTGCTGGAGGCCGAAGGCGCCATCCTCAAGTGGCGCGACACCATGGGCGCCACCAATCCCGCCAATGCCGCGCCCGGCACCATCCGTCGCGACCTCGCGGAGAGCATTCAGAACAACTGCGTCCACGGTTCCGACGCGCCGGATACCGCCGCGTTCGAGACCACCTACTTTTTCTCCGGCCACGAATTGCTATAGCCAATCCAACATTCATTTTGCGCTGTCATTCTGAGGGCCAATCCCGCAGTGCGGGATCGGCCCGAAGAATCTCGCTGTCCTGCGGCACACTTCCTTCGCGCTTCAGGTAGAATGACCGCTGATGGCCGTCATCCGGGAAACCGGCAGGCTCTTCATTTTCATTGGCGCGATGTTCATTGCGTCGGGTGTCTTGCTCTACTTCGGCGCGAAGTTGCCGTTCCGGCTGGGCCAATTGCCCGGTGATATCGTCCACCGCACAAAAAACGGCTTGTTCTATTTTCCAATCGTAAGCTGTCTGGTGGTGAGCGCGATCATCACGCTTCTGGCGTGGCCGATGTCGCTGCGGAAATGACGCGATGACGCAATTTACTTTCAATCTCGCTCCCGAGCGCAAGACGTGGACGGTCACCGAACTGACCGCGCGCATCCGCGACCTACTGGCCGGAGAGTTCACCGACATCCGCGTCGAAGGCGAAATCTCCAATTTCAAGCAGGCGCAGTCCAAGCACATGTACTTCACGCTGAAGGATGCCAAGGCGCAGATCCGCTGCGTCTGTTTTTACAATCACGCGCGGCTGCTGAAATTCCGGCCGGAAGACGGGCTGCACGTCACCGTGCGCGGCTCGGTGAGCGTCTACGAAGCGCGCGGCGAATATCAGATATATGTCGAGCAGATCGAACCAGTCGGCCTGGGCGCGCTGCAACTGGCTTTCGAACAATTGAAAAAGAAACTCGCGGCCGAGGGTCTCTTCGACGAGGCACGCAAAAAACCGCTGCCGGTGCTGCCGCGACGCATCGGAATCGTGACATCGCCTTCCGGCGCGGCTCTGCGCGATTTTCTGCGCATCCTGAGAAAACGCTTCCCCAACGCGCACGTGGTCATCTATCCCGCGCGCGTGCAGGGCGACGACGCGAAGAAAGACATTGTCGAGGCGCTGAAATATCTGAACCGCAAGCAGCTCGTGGACGTGATCGTCCTCGCGCGCGGCGGCGGCTCCATCGAAGACTTGTGGGCCTTCAACGAGGAAATTGTCGCGCGGGCGATTGCCGCCTCCACGATTCCCATCATCTCCGGCGTCGGCCACGAAACGGACTTCACCATTGCCGACTTTGTCGCCGACGTGCGCGCCTCGACGCCGTCGAATGCCGCGGAGATCGTGGTCCGCGCGCGGCAGGAATTTCTTGCCCAGATCGCTGGCTTCGAGCAGCAGCTTGCGCACCTCATGCGCTATCGCCTGCTCGAATGGCGGCACCAGTTGCAGGAGCTGTTCGCGCACCCTGGTTTCCGCCGCCTGGAGGATCTGCTGCACCAGGGCCAGCAGCGTCTGGACGAAATCGCCGGCCGCATGGCGGAGCTTCTCCAGCGGCGCTTGCAAGCCGCGCGGCAGCGCTTCACGGTGGCGCAGACACACATCACCGCTTTTGATTTGCGCGGGCGCATCCCGCCGTTGCGCTTGCGTCTCGAGCAGCGCCAGAGAGACTTGCGCGCGCGCATGGAGCGCCTCCTCGACGCGCAGCGCCAGCGTGTCGCGCGGCTGATGCTCCAACTCGATGAACGCAGCCCGCTGCGCGTGCTCGAGCGTGGCTACGCGATGGTTACCGACGCCGGTGGCGCCCTTGTGCGCGACGCTGCGCAAGTTGCGATGGGCGACGAGATTGCCGTGCAACTGCATCGCGGGCGTCTGGCGGCGGAAGTGAAAGGAAAGAAGTAGGGAAGGTAGGAATTCAGAAAGTCAGAAGTCAGAAAGCAGAAAGCGCCAGATTCGCGTTACCGGAGCCAGAAGGGCGGGTCATGACCCGCTTATTTTATTTTGACGTGCTACTTCTTCTTTTTCTTCTTGGCGGATTCCTGCTTGGCCAGCAGGTTGCGCATCTCGTTATAGGTGGCGATGATCTGCGGCAGGCTCATGGCTGCGCCGCGGCCGGTGTAGAACGCCACGGTCAGAGTGGCGGCAATCATGTTGTTCTCTTTCATGGCGGCTCCTTGGTAGTCCGTGCGAAAAGGTAGCGAATGAGCGCGAGGAAGTAAAGGAGTTAGAGGGAAGGGAAGAAGCTGAGGGCCAAATCGCTCTTACTTCGTTCGTTTGCGCGACCGTTCGATTTCTTTGATGGCACGCCGGAAAGGAACTGCCTCTTCTTTTGAGGCCTGGCCTCGTCGTATGCGCGGATGTCATCGAGGTCTTCCAGTGCCTCAATCATTTTCGCGTAGTCCTTTACGGCGAGGACCACACCGATTCTCTTGCCGTGTTCATCGGTCAAATACTTGGGCGATTTAGGCATCGGAAACTCCGCTATTCGCAAACATAGCGCCCTCGCTGTGTTTTCACAAGAACGGATGCCGGAGCGATCCGGCACACGAGCGTAGACGATTATTCGGAGGTGCTGGTAACTTTCAAAACAGCCAGGAACGCCTCTTGCGGTATATCCACGCGCCCCACGCGCTTCATGCGGCGCTTGCCCTCTTTCTGCTTCTCGAGGAGTTTGCGTTTGCGGCTGACGTCGCCGCCGTAGCACTTAGCCAGCACGTTTTTGCGAATGGGGGAAATCGTCTCGCGGGCAATCACACGGCTGCCGATGGCCGCCTGGATGGGCACTTCGAACATTTGCCGCGGGATCAATTTGCGCAAGCGGCTCACCAGCTCGCGCCCGCGCTCCTGCGCCTGTTCGCGGTGACAGATCATGGAGAGCGCGTCCACCGGCTCGCCGCCCACCAGCAAGTCCAGCTTCACCAGGTCGGAATCGTGATAGCCAGCGAAATGGTAGTCCAGCGAAGCGTAGCCGCGCGAAGCGCTCTTCAGCCGGTCGTAGAAGTCGAGCACGATTTCGTTCAGCGGCAACTGGTAGGTGAGCATCACGCGCTGCGGCGAGAGATACTCGAAATTTTTCTGTGTGCCGCGCTTTTCTTCGCAAAGCTGAAGGATGGCGCCGACGGACTCCTCCGAAGTAATCACCATCGCGGTGATCATCGGTTCCTCGATCAAGTCAATCGTGTTTGGCGGCGGGAATTTCGTCGGGTTGTCCACTTCCATCACGTCGCCGACGGTGGTGGTCAGGCGGTATCGCACGCTGGGTGCGGTGCTGATCAGGTTCAGCCCGAACTCGCGCTCCAGCCGCTCCTGCACGATTTCCATGTGCAGCAGCCCGAGAAAACCGCAGCGGAAGCCGAAGCCCAACGCGACGGAATTTTCCGGCTCGTAGAAGAACGCGGCGTCGTTCAATTGCAGTTTGCCCAGCGCGTCGCGCAGCAGCTCGTACTGGTCGGCGAGCACGGGGTAGAGCCCGGCAAACACCATGGGCTTGATGGCTTCGAAGCCGGGCAGCGGCGGCGCCGGCCGGTCGGCTTCGACGATGGTGTCGCCCATGCGCGCGTCGGCCACGCGCTTGATGTTGGCGATGACGAAGCCCACGTCCCCCGCGGCCAACTCGTCCAGCACCACCGGCTTCGGCGTCAGCGTGCCGAGGTTTTCGACTTCATACACTTCGTTGTTCGAGCACAGCCGGATCTTCGTGCCGCGCGTGAGGCGGCCTTCCATCACCCGCACCAGGACCACGCAGCCGCGGTAAGCGTCGAACCACGAATCGAAGATCAGCGCCTGCAGCGGATTCTCCGCCGAGCCCTTCGGCGGCGGCACGCGCTGCACGATAGCTTCGAGGATTTCTTCGACGCCGATCCCGCTCTTCGCGCTGATGAGCAGCGCGTCCGCGGCGGGAATGGCCAGCACGTTTTCGATCTGTTCCTTCACCTGTTCGGGCTGCGCCGCCGGCAGGTCGATTTTGTTGATCACTGGGATGATGGTCAGGTGGTGCTGCGCGGCGAGAAAGGTGTTGGCCACGGTCTGCGCCTCGACGCCCTGGCTCGCGTCCACCACCAGCAGCGCGCCCTCGCACGCGGAAAGCGCGCGGGAGACCTCATAGGAAAAATCCACGTGGCCGGGCGTGTCGATCAGGTTGAACTGATAAGTTTGGCCGTCGCGCGCGGTGTATTGCAGGCGAATGCTCTTGGCCTTGATGGTGATGCCGCGCTCGCGCTCCAGGTCCATGGAGTCCAGCACCTGCGCCTGCATTTCCCGTTGCGTGAGCGCGCCGGTCAATTCCAGCAGGCGGTCGGCCAGCGTGGACTTGCCGTGGTCAATGTGCGCGATGATGCAGAAGTTGCGGACGAACTGCGGATCCATTTACGGTGAGCCTTCAGCCGGCGAAGTTCGGCAAACTCGAGTGGGTGCGCGGCGCATGGGAACTCGATACTTGCCGCGCCGGACCCGTCTATTTCTTCTCGCTGTGCTTTTCAAACGCTCCAGTTTGCCACAAATCGCCGGTTCCGGCCAGCCGGCCCGCCCTCGCAGAATCGGCGTTTGCGGAACTCCAGGCTGGCAGTCTTGTCGCCGGAGCGGTACGCTCAGCACGAGAACGGAGCGCACCGAGGATTAGCGGGCCTCAGGCCGCGCTCCTGCGGCGCGGTCCCGTTTCTGTTCAAAGGAGCGGCTATGCATTTCTGGCTTCCGGAAATTCCCGTCTTGGAAAAAATTGTGCGGTCGCTGATTGTCTATCTATTTCTGCTGCTGGTTTTTCGGATGATTGGAAAGCGGCAAGTGGGTCAGATGACTCCCTTCGATTTGATTGTTCTGTTGATGATCAGCAACGTGCTGCAAAACGCTATGATCGGCCCGGACAATTCCGTCACCGGCGGGCTGCTTGGAGCATCCACCGTGCTGATCGCCAACTGGGTGGTGAGCCGCGCGGCTTCTTCCAGTAAGGCGCTGGAGCGCGCCATCGAGGGAGTGCCCACGGTACTCATCCACCACGGCCACGTCATCGAAGCGAACCTGCGCCACGAGAACTTCAGCCGCGAAGACCTGCTCTCCAACCTGCGCAGCCAGGGCGTCTTCGACGTGGAAGAGGTAAAGGCGGCGATTCTCGAACCCTCCGGAAAGCTCAGCGTGCTGCGCTACGAATCCAACCGGGGAGAAGGGAAGAAAGAATAAGCGCGGATGAAATTGCGCAAGCGGATCCGGTTTGTCGTCTTGTTTTCCACGCTGGTCACGCTGGGCAGCGGGTTGCTGAATATTTATTCCGTCATGGGACGGAACCTGCCCGAGCGCAACCGCATCCTGCGTGACATTTTCCCCCTCGAATTTCTCCATCTCACGCGCTCGCTCACTCTGGTGATTGGCTTCGCCCTGGTGGTCATCGCGCTCAATATCTATAAGCGCAAGAAGCGGGCCTGGCAGCTTGCGCTCGCTTTCGCAGTCCTCTCCGTATTCTTTCATCTGGCCAAGGGTTTGGACTATGAGGAAGCGACTCTCAGCGTGGTGCAGGTCGGTTTGCTGCTGTCCGTGCGACGGCATTTCACCGTGCGCAGCAGCGTGCCGGACTTCCGGGAGGTGCTCGGACGGCTGGCCCTGGCGCTGGTGATCGTAGTGGGCTACGGCAGCCTGGGGCTATGGGTCCTCGAGGCGCGCGAGTTCGGCGTCAACTTTCACTGGGATGATGCGATTCCGACAACGCTCCGTTTCTTTACCCTCGCCGGCGACCCGCGGCTGGTGCCGCGGACGCACTTCGCCGCATGGTTCCTCGATTCGCTTTATGTAATCAGCGCCAGTGCTCTGTTATACGGCGTCTATTCCGTTTTCCGGCCCGCAGTTTACGAGTTCGCTACGCACCCGCACGAAGTGAAGCAGATGACTCGGTTGAACGAGCGGTACGGGCGATCCTCGCTCGACTTTTTCAAGGCTTGGCCGGATAAGTCTTATCTTTTCTCGAATTCGGGAAACTCCGCGATTGCCTACAAGGTCGGCGGCCACGTGGCGCTGGCGCTCGCCGATCCGGTGGGGCCGGAGGAGGAGTTCGAGGAAATCGTAGGCAGCTTTCTCGCCCTGTGCGACGAGAATGACTGGCGCTTCGCCTTCTACCAGACCCTGCCGGATCTCCTGCCGCACTACGAGCGGTTCGGGCTGAAAAAGCTGAAACTGGGCGAGGACGCCATCGTGGACCTTACCCAGTTCACACTCTCGGGCAAGGCCGCGCGGCACCTGCGCAACCGTCTAAACTATTTTGAAAAACAGGGCGTTTCCTGCAAGCACTATGCGCCGCCGATTGACGATGGGTTGCTCGCCCGCATCAAGATCGTCTCCGACGAATGGCTCGAAATGAACGGCCGCCGCGAGCGCACGTTTACGCTCGGCCGATTTGACGAGGACTACCTGCGCTCCACGCCGCTGTTCGTCGCGGAAGCGCCCGACGGCCGTGCCCTGGCGTTTGTGAACATCATCCCTTCCTACAGCAAGGGCGAAGCTACCGTCGATTTGATGCGTCGCGCCACCCGGGTCGAAAACGGCATCATTGACTACCTCTTCGTGAAGCTTCTCCAGTGGAACAAGGAGCAGGGCTTTGCGCGGTTCAATCTCGGCATGGCCCCCATCGCCGGGCTCGCGGAGCGCGCCGACGCCGGCCCCGAGGAGCGCGCCATCTATCTTTTCTTTCAGCGGCTGAAATTCCTGTTTAGCTACCAGGGCCTGCGCGACTTCAAGGCCAAGTACGCGACGAGCTGGGAGCCACGCTACATAGTCTATCGCAGCGTCCGGCACCTGCCGGCCGTTGGTTTGGCGCTGGCCAAAGTTTCGGAACTCGAAGGGGATGAGAACGGCGTAGAAGAGGAAGATGCCGCATGATGCGCGTGCACCCAATCGGCGCAGCACTTGCGCTCGCCCTTTGCGCCTGGCCGGCGCTCGGGCAGGCGCCGGTCCCGGGCAAAACCGCGCCGGCGGTCCGCGGCAAAGCGCAGGCCGTATATTTTTTCCCCGGAGCCCGGGCTGCGCAGCCGGAGTCTAAGCCCATCGTGTTCTACGCCTGCGGCGACGGCGGCTGGCGCGGCATGGCCATCACCATGGCGGAGACGATGGCCTCCTGGGGCTACGACACCTTTGGCCTGGATTCCAAGGTGTACCTCGAAAGCTTTACGGGCAAGACCACGCTCAAGGAAAGCGAAGTGAACGCGGACTTCCGCGCGCTGATGGAGTGGGCGCGCGGCCAGTTCCCGCGCCCCATCATTCTCGTCGGCTGGTCGGAAGGCGCCGGCCTCGCGCTGCTCGGTGCGGCAGGCCCGGCGAACCGCGACCTGCTGCAAGGCTTCATCGCCATCGGCTTGCCCGAGCGGAACCTCCTGGCCTGGCACTGGTACGACGCGACGACGTGGATCACCCGAAAAGATCCCAATGAGCCGATATTCGCCAGTGGGCCCTGGGTGCCTCAGATTGCGCCGGTGCCGTTGCTGATGCTCAATTCTTCGCAGGATGACTTCCAATCGCGCGACACCTATCAGAAACTCTTCCAAATTGCCGGGGAACCCAAAAAAATTGTGACCGTGGAGGCGCGCAATCACCGCTTCGACGGCAACCGCGCCGAGTTCTTCAATGCTCTTCGCGATGGCCTCCACTGGATCGAACAGACCGCCGGCGCCCGGACGGCACGCCCGTGAATTCCACTTCCTCCACCACAGCGCGGCCTGCCGCGCGTTCCAACAGCCGGCTCCGCTGGCTCGCGTATCTTCTCGCGCTGGCGGGCCTGCTTTGGGTGCTGCACGACATCCATCCGGAAAAGGTGCTGCACGATCTCCGCGGAATCCGCTGGGGCTGGGTCGTGCTGGGGATCGTGCTCGACCTGCTCAGCTACGTGGTCCAGGGGGTGCGCTGGAGGCTGCTGCTGTCGTCGTTCGCGCGTGTCCGCATAGTGCAGACGGTGCGGGCCATTTACGCGGGCCTGTTCGCCAACGAGATCCTGCCGTTGCGTTCCGGAGAGCTATTGCGGGCGTTTCTGGTTTCGCGCGACACGCGCATTGGCTTCACGCAGGTGCTGACGACCATCGGCGTCGAGCGCCTGATGGATGGAATCGTGCTGGCCACTGCACTCGGTGCTGTGTCGGTCTTTGTGACCCTTCCGGGCGAGCTCGCCCGTGCAGCGAAAATCTTTGGCGCTGTCATTCTGACGCTCTCGCTCCTGTTTGTCGCCGGAATGATCTACCTGAACCGCGTTCCCGTGCTGCCGGCGGGAGCGCATCCGCTGCGCCACCGCATCCGAAAAAAGCTCGCGCCGTTTCTCGACGGGGTGCGCCTGCTGGGCGTCTCGACGGGCTTTTACGCAGCGGCGGGGATTTCCCCGCTCATTCCGATCCTTCAGATTCTCGCCCTGTGGTCGATGAACCGCGCTTACGGAATTGACTTGGCGATTTTGCCGGTGGCCGCCGTGCTGTTGATTATCAACTTCGGCGTGGCCCTGCCCAACGCGCCGGCCAATGTGGGCTCTTACCAGTTTTTCTGCGTTCTGGGACTCACTCTTTTCGGTGTGGAGAAGACACGAGCAGCGGGATTCTCCATCGTTGCCTATCTCCTGATGACGATTCCGTTCTTGTTCTGTGGCTTTTTTGCGCTGGCGCGCAGCGGCCTTTCCGTGGCGGAAATGCGAGCCAAGACCGGCGAGTTGTTTCGCACTCCCACAGCCCCGCCGGGGGATGACCCGGGGGGCCATGCCGCGGGATTTGCTTCTGGGCGAACTCCTCCGTAGGATATATAGTCTTTTGGTTTCAGCGCGCGGGAGCCGCCAGTTCAGTACTCGCGTCCCGCCCCGCGGGTTGTACTTGGCCCGCGCGCTGTCGGTTCGGATCCTGGGAGATCATTCTATTTCTGCCTGCAGGACCCTGCAGGCCGCATAAGACGCGCATGAGCTCCGACGCCAACAAACACCTCGAACGCGCCAAGAAGTATCTGGAGAAAAACAAGCTCCAGGACGCCGCCGAGGAGTATCAGGCCGTCCTCCGGGAGTTCCCCAACAACCAGGAAGCTGTGCAGGCGCTGGGCGACCTTTATACCCGCCTAGGCGACACGGTGCGCGCGGCCGAGTATCACGGAATGCTCTTCGACCGTCTCTCCGACTCCGGCGACACCACCCGGGCCGCCGCGCTCTACTCCCGCTTTCTGAAGTCCGTCCATCAATCGCCCGACCGCATGCTTCGCTTCGCCCTCCTGCTTCAGCGCCAAGGCAAGCGCGATGAAGCCATCGAGTCGTACAACGCCGCCGGGGAAGAGTTCCTCAAGCTGAAGGACGGCGCTTCGGCGCTCAACTGCTGGGAGAAAATCTCCGCGCTAGACCCGGAAAATCCCGAGCGGCACAAAAGGGTGGGCGAACTCGGCGAACAACTGGGCAAATCCGACGTGGCCTCCCGTGGCTGGCTGCGTGCCGGGCAACTGACCCTGGCCGCCGGCCAGATCGACCAGTCCCTCGACCTCTTCGCGCGCGCGCACCGGCTCGCCCCGGACGACCGCAGCGTCGCGCTTCTCTACGCCGAAGCGTTCCTCCGCAAGGGCGTGCCGCAGGAAGCGGTGCGCCTGCTGAAGCCTTTTCCTCCGGCAGAAAGCGACTCCGCCTTCCTTTCCACTTTCGGGGCGGCGCTCATGCAAAGCGGCCAGCTCGACCAGGCCCGCGCCGTCATCGAGCGGGTCTACAAGGATAATTCGGACAGCTTCGAGAAAATGTTCGAGCTGGCCGACCTGTACTTGAAGGCCGGCCAGGGCCAGCCCGCCACGGCAATCTTTTCCGCCGTCAAGGACCGCATGTTCGCCGGCAAGCGGCAGCACGAATTTACGGCGTACATGGACAAGCTGCAGGAATCCAATCCCACGTCGCTGCCGGTGGCCGAATTCTGCGGCCGCATGTACGAGGAGTTGAACCGCGAGTCCAAATACTTCAGTGTTCTCACCAAGCTCTTCGATCTCTATCTCGCGGCGAGCGACGTGCCCGGCGCCTGCTCCGCGCTCGACCGCATCATTGACATTGATGCCTACGACCCCTTCAACCACGAGCGCATGAAGAAGCTGGAGGGTAAGGCAGACCCCGCGTATCTCCGCGGCGTCGGCGCGCGCATGGGCAAGATCATCACCAGCACGGGCCAGTCCACGAGTTTCGGGCAGCACCAGCCCGAGCCCAGCGCCGCCCCGCAATCGGATGGCGCGCGGGCTCAGCAGGCGCTCGAGGACCTCATCGTGCAAGCGGAGATCTTCCTCCAGTACTCGCTGCACGCCAAGGCTGTGGAGCGCCTCCAGAAGATTGCAGAGATGTTTCCTGGCGAGGAGGAGAGCAATCAGCGCCTGAACAGCCTCTACGAGCTGGCCAATTGGAAGCCGCCGCGTTCTGCCGCGCGCAAGGCCGCAGAGGTCCCGCGCGTCGAGGTGGTGTCCGCCGAACCCGTTACCTCGACGACCGGCACCTACAGTGCCGACACGCTCCGCGACCTCGGCAAGATTTCCGAAATCACCCGCGCCGTGCACCGCCAATCCACTCCCAAGGCCGTGCTCTCCACCGCCGTTAACGAAATCGGAAAATACTTGAAGGTGACGCGCTGCCTGACCGTGGTGGGCCCCCCGGGCCAGCCCCCGCAGATGGCCTCCGAATATTGCGCGCAAGGCGTGGATCCGTCCGGCGGCGCGCAGATTGTGAAGCTGCTGGGCCCTCTCGCGCACGCCAAACCGGACGACATGGGCGCCTTCGAGCTGGATGTGGCGGAAGAGCCGGCGTTGCGCGATCTCGGCCTGGATTGCGCCCTCGGCGTGCAGCTCACCGACCGCGAGACACAGGCCGTCTCCGGATTCCTCGTGGTCGGCGAAGCCGCCGCTCGCCGCTGGAAGCCGAATGAAAGTTATTTCCTGCAGGCTGTCGGCGACCAAGTGCTCATTGGCGTCAACCATACCAAGCTGCGTTCGCTGATGCGCACGCTCGCCGTCGCCGACGAAAAGACAGGCTTGCTCGGCCGCGGCTCCTACCAGGATTGCCTCCTTTCCGAAGCCAATCGCAGCAAGTCGCAGAGCACGCCGCTCTCGCTGGTTATCCTTTCCGTGGACAAAGGAATGGAGCTGCTCCGCCAGCACGGCGAGCCGCAGTTCGACCGCCACATGGAGCAGCTTTCCCGCGCGCTCCAGGCCACCGTGCGGCAGAACGACCTGGCCGTGAAGTACACCAGTTGGGCGCTGGCTTTCATCCTGCCGGATACCAAACTCGCCGACGCGCTGATCCTGGCGGAAAAACTCCGCAAGGTTTCCGCCAACGTGCGCCCGCCGTGGAACCAGTCGGAGCTGTTGCTCAGCGCTTCGGTGGTCGAAGCCGTGAGCCGGCCGGACTACGACGCCGAAGACATCATCACCGATTTAATCAATCGCGCCGAATTCGGCCTCGAAGAGGCACGCAAGAAGGGCGGCGACGCCGTCCTTTCGCTCTGATTTATTTATAGGAATAGGAGTTGTCATCATGCTTCCCACCGATGTTGTAATTCTCGCCGGCGCCCGCACGCCGATGTCCCGCTACACGGGGGCGTTTAAGGACGTCTCCGCCCTCGATCTCGGCGTCAGCGCCTCGCGCGAAGCCATCCGCCGCTCCGGCGTGGATCCGGCGGAAATCGAGCACGTCGTCTTCGGCAACGTGATGCAGACCAGCGGCGACGCCATCTACGGCGCGCGCCACGTGGGATTGAAGGCTGGGTTGAAAGTGGAAACGCCCGCCGTTACTGTCAACCGCCTGTGCGGCTCCGGCATGGAAGCGATTGTCCAGGGCGCGCACCGCATCCTGATGAACGAAGCCAAAGTCGTGCTCGCCGGCGGCACGGAGAACATGACCCAGGCGCCACACGTCATCCGCGGCGCCCGCGGAGGCTTCCGTCTCGGCGAAGGAAAACTCGAGGACTCGCTCACCGTGGCGCTGCTCGACACCTACTGCGGCTGCTACATGGCGGACACGGCCGAGAATCTCGCGACCGAGTACGGCATCACCCGCCGCGAGTGCGATGAATTCGCCCTGCGCAGCCAGCAGCTTGCCGAAGAGGCTTTCCGCGCCGGCCGCTACCGCGACGAAACTGTGCCCGTCGAAGTCAAGGCTGGGCGCAAGACGCAACTCGTCACTGAGGACGACCACCGCCGCCCCGAGACCACCATGGAAACTCTCCAGGCGCTCCCCCCGGCGTTCAAGAAAGACGGCATCATCACCGCCGGCAACGCCAGCGGCATCGTGGACGGCGCTGCCGCCATGATCATGACCCATGCCAAAATAGCTCAGGAGCGCGGGTGGAAGCCCATGGGCCGGCTGGTTTCCTGGGCGGCCGTCGGCGTGGAGCCGCGCATCATGGGCATCGGCCCGGTGCCCGCCTCGGAGGCCGCTTTGCAGCGCGCCTCCCTGCGCATGAAAGCCATGGACCTGATCGAGGTGAACGAGGCCTTCGCGCCGCAGTATCTCGCCGTGGAAAAAGCGCTCGTGCTCAACCGCGACAAGGTCAACGTCAACGGCGGCGCCATCGCTCTTGGCCATCCGCTCGGTGCCACCGGCGCGCGCCTCGTGCTCACGTTGCTTTTTGAGTTGCGCCGTCGCAATGCGCGGTACGGCCTGGCCACCGCGTGCATCGGCGGCGGGCAGGGCATTTCCGTCATTGTCGAGTCCATGCAGTAGCGCCGCGTTTGGTTTGTCATTCTGAGCCCCGACGTTTTTTGTCGGGGCGAAGAATCTCAGCATTCATTCGGAGGAATCATCATGGCTATACAGAAAGTCGGAGTCGTCGGTTGCGGACTCATGGGCTCCGGCATCGCGCAGGTTTGCGCGCAGGCCGGTTGCACCGTGGTGGTCCGCGAAGTTTCTCAGGAGCTGGTGGACAAGGGTCTCAAGTCCATCGAGAAGAACCTTCAGCGGCTGGTAGAGAAGGGGACATTTACGGAAGCTGACCGCGGCGCCGCGCGCGGCCGCCTGAGTGGCACGGTCACTCTCGATGCGCTCAAAGACTGTGACCTCATCATCGAAGCCATCATCGAGCAGCTTCCCGCGAAGAAAGAGCTTTGGAGCGCGCTCGAAAAACTCTGCCCCAAGACGACCATCTTTGCGAGCAACACCTCGTCCATCTCCATCACCGAAATGGCCACAGTCACCGCGCGCCCCGACCGCTTCCTCGGCCTGCACTTCTTTAATCCCGTGCCGGTCATGAAGCTGGTCGAAGTCATCCGTACCATCGCCACCGACCCGGCGGTGTTTGAGGAAATCGTCGAGTTCGCCAAGCGCCTCGGAAAAACGCCCGTGCGCACCAGCGACCGCACCGGCTTCATCGTCAACCGCCTGCTGGTGCCCTACTTGCTCGACGCCGTGCGCGCACTCGAGGAAGGCGTCGGCTCCATCGAGGACATTGACAACTCCATGAAGCTCGGCTGCGGCCACCCCATGGGCCCGCTTACGCTGCTCGACTTTGTCGGCCTGGACACCACGCACTACATCGCCAACGTCATGTTCGACGAGTTCAAGGAGCGCCGCTTCGCCTCGCCGCCGTTGCTCAAGCGCATGGTGCTGGCCGGGTGGAACGGCCGCAAAGCCGGCCGCGGCTTCTACGATTACGCTGACCCGAAGAATCCCAAGCCAATGCAATTGACTTGAGAGGGAACTCGACACTCGATGTGCTGAGAACTGATAACTGACTACTGGCAACTGCTCGCGCCCCAAAGGAGCACTCATTCGATGGCTTATGAAAATCTGCTCTACGAAAAGAAAGACCAGATTGCGTACATCACATTCAACCGCCCGAAAGTTTTGAACGCGCTCAACCGCAAAACCATGGAAGAGCTGCGCGACATCCTTGCCGACGCCCGTGATGATGCCGGCGTTCGCGTGCTCATCCTCACCGGCGTGGGCGAAAAATCCTTCATCGCCGGCGCGGACATCGGCGAGCTCGCCCAGTGCGAGCCCGTCTCCGGCCGCGAGACCGGACTGTTCGGCCAGGGCGTGATCCACATGCTCGAAACCATGGGCAAGCCATCCATCGCCGCCATCAACGGCTTTGCGCTCGGCGGCGGGTGCGAGCTGGCGCTGGCTTGCACGATGCGTCTCGCCAGCAAATCCGCGCGGCTCGGCCAGCCCGAAGTGAAGCTCGGCATCATGCCCGGCTACGGCGGCTCGCAGCGCCTGCCGCGGCTGGTCGGCAAGGGTATGGCGCATGAGATGATCCTCGGCGCTGACATGATTAACGCCGAAGAGGCGCTGCGCATCGGGCTGGTGAATCACATTTACGAGCCGGCCGAGCTGATGC
This sequence comes from Acidobacteriota bacterium, assembly GCA_016179005.1. GTDB lineage: Bacteria > Acidobacteriota > Terriglobia > Acidiferrales > UBA7541 > JACQDE01. The sequence goes on from JACOSF010000085.1 coordinate 17,857, forward strand.
CTGCGGCCGAGGCTCTGGCGAAAAAAATCATTGCCAACGCCCCACTGGCCGTAAAATTCGCCATGGAGGCCATCGAGCACGGCATGGAGATGCCGCAGGAAGAAGGGCTGTTTCTCGAAGCGACGCTCTTCGGCCTCTGCGCCGCCACCGAGGACATGCGCGAAGGCACCAAAGCGTTTTTGGAAAAGCGCCCCGCGCAATTCAAAGGAAAGTAGGGGCGACCGGAAGGTCGCCCGTGCAGCGGCGGGCTTCAGCCTGTCCCTGTTTTTCGACATTGGTGATCGATGACTGACAAACTGCAACCCCACCAAATTCGCGGCGACTTCCGTGCCGATGGCCTGCGCTTCGCCATCGTGGTCAGCCGCTTCAACAGCTTCATCACTGACCGGCTCCTCACTGGCGCGCTCGACTCTCTGGCCCGCGCCGGCGCCGCGTCCGAACAAATCGATGTCGTTCGCGTGCCCGGCTCATTCGAAATTCCCATCGCCGCGAAGAAGCTCGCCGAGTCCGGCAAGTACGGCGCGGTGATTTGCATCGGCTGCATCCTGCGCGGCGAAACGGCGCACTACGACTACGTCTGCTCCGAATCCGCGCGCGGCATTCAGCTCGCGCAGATGGACACCGGAGTGCCCATGGTCTTCTGCGTGCTCACCTGCGACACGCTCGAGCAGGCCATCGACCGCGCCGGCAGCAAGGGCGGCAACAAGGGCTTCGACGCCGGACTCGCCGCCGTGGAAATGGCCAACCTCTCGCGGAAAATCTCCGCGGCCAAGCCGTCCAAGAAATCCGCGCCTGCCCCGCGACGGAAGCGCAAGTAGCATGGCCCTCCGCAGCAAGGCCCGCGAGTTCGCCCTCCAGATGTTGTTTCAGTGGGAGATGACCCAGCAGGAGCCGTGGCGCGTTGAATCCGGCTTCTGGAAAAACGCGCGCTCGGAGCAAAACACCCGCGTCTTTGCCAACCAGCTTTTCGAAGGCGCCGTCGCGGAACTCAAATCGCTCGACGAATTGATTGTGCAGCACGCCGCCAACTGGCGCCTCGAGCGCATGGCCGCCATTGACCGCGCCATCCTTCGCCTGGCCGCCTACGAGCTGCGCCGCGGCGAGACGCCCTACAAAGTCGTCCTCGACGAGGCTGTCGAGCTTGCCAAGACCTTTTCCTCCACCGAAGCCCCGCCCTTCATCAACGGCATCCTCGATGCCTTGTACAAAGCGCTTCCGGAAAAACAAAAATAGAAAAGAGAAAATAGGCAGCCACGAAACTTTGGTGGTCCCTATTTTCTCTTTTCTGTTTTCTGTTTTCTGTCTTTACGCTTCTAGGTGGCCTTCAAAAATCCGCACCGCCTCTGCATCGCACTGCACGGTGACGTGGATGCGGCTCGGCCGGCCCATCTCCACGCCCTGCGTGATTTCTAGGTGCTGACCCGCGGTGAGCTTCTTGTGCCGCACCAGGTACGCGCCGAGCGAGCCGCCCGCAGAGCCTGTCGCCGGGTCTTCGTACAATTCCCAGGGAATCATGCCGCGTGCGAACGCCTTTCCGGGCTTCCCCAGCGCGAAGCAGTAGGCTAGCGTGCCGTGC
>JACOSF010000086.1 GCA_016179005.1 Acidobacteriota bacterium
ACCAGACAGGACCTGATCGTCGCTCAGACCTTTTTGCTCCAGCAACAGACCCTGCTGAAGAACGCGGTGACTAAAAACGTGATGGATGCCACCGTGCAGACCATCGAAATCGTTCCCACCGACGTCATCTCCAAGCCCCCCCCCGTGGAAGCGGTTACCCTCGCCGACGCGGTGAAAGAAGCCTGGGAGAAGCGCCCAGACATCCGCCAGTCGCAGATTGATCTCGAGAGCCGCGGCATCACCACTCGCGCCACGCGCAATGCCCTGCTGCCGACCCTCAACTTGAACGGCCAATTCAGCGGCACCGGGCTGGGGGGCAACTCCAAGAGCACGGTCACTACCCCAACGGGCACGTTTACCAGCACGGGCGTCCCAATCGTCGATGCCAGTGGTGTTCCCGTTCTGGTAGGCGGTGTACGGACGTTCGGGGGCCGTGCAAATAGCACGACGACCACTTCAATCATTGAGGGCGGATACGGCGATGCGCTGAACACCTTGCGCCATTTCGATTTCCCCACCTATGGCGTCTCGCTCAACCTCACCATCCCAATCCTGAACCGCGCCGCACAGGCGGATAACGCGCAGGCCATCCTGCTGCAGCGGCAGGCGGAGACCAGCCTGAAGCGCCTGCAGAACTCCATCATCGTGGAAGTGCGCAACGCGCAGATCGCGCTCGAACAGAATCGCGCGCGCGTCGAAGCGGCGCAGAAGTCCCGCGAACTGGCCGAGCGTACCCTGGACGCCGAGCAGAAGAAGTACCAGCTCGGCGCCTCCACTATCTTCTTCGTCATTCAGGCCCAGCGCGACCTGGCCGCCGCGCAGAGCGCCGAAGTCAGCTCCCTGGTGGCGCTGACCAAGTCCAAGGTGGATTTCGAGAAGGCCCTCGGCCGCACCCTCGAGGTCAACAACATCACGCTGGCGGATGGCAAGACCGGCGAAGTCAACAAGGATCCGCGCATCCCCGGCACGCCCACTTCCGAATTGGTTGGTGAGCGCGTCAAGTTCTAGGCGCTCGATTTCATTCCCAGGAATCTGCTGGATCGGCCCGGCGAACTCTCGCCGGGCCGTTTCCTTTGTTGTAAGATGGTTTTTCCAAGAAGGAGCCGACCGGATGAGCGACGACACCAAGCGCAGCAGCACGCTGACCGCGGAAGGCGCGGGCAAACGCAAGCCATCCCCGCGTGAGCTGGAGTGGGAAGAAAAAACTCTCCATCCGACTCTCGCCAAGTCTCCCGAGCGCGCCGCCGCGTTCACGACCATCTCCGCCCATCCCATTCGTCGCCTCTACACGCCGGCCGATCTCGCCGGCTGGGATCCTGACCGCGACCTCAGCCTCCCGGGCGAGCCGCCGTACACGCGCGGCATTCACGCCACCATGCACCGTGGCCGCCTGTGGACCATGCGCCAGTTTGCCGGCTTCGGCACCGCCGAAGACACCAACCAGCGCTTCCGTTATCTTCTTGCGCAGGGCCAGACCGGCCTTTCCGTCGCCTTCGACCTGCCCACCCTGATGGGCTACGATTCCGACCACGCCCTTTCCGAAGGCGAAGTCGGCAAGTGCGGCGTGGCCATCAGCTCGCTCGCAGACATGGAAGTGCTTTTCGACCGCATCCCGCTCGCCGATGTCACCACCTCGATGACCATCAACTCCCCCGCCGCGGTCATCTGGGCCATGTACCTCGCTGTCGCCGAAAAGCAGGGCGCCGATTGGAAGAAAATCGGGGGGACCATTCAGAACGACATCCTCAAGGAATACATCGCCCAGAAGGAATACATCTATCCGCCCGCGCCTTCCATGCGCTTGGTGATTGATACTTTTGAGTTCGGCGTCAAGCACACGCCCAAGTTCAATTCCATTTCCATCAGCGGCTACCACATTCGCGAAGCCGGCTCCACGGCCATCCAGGAGCTGGCCTTCACCCTCCGCGACGGCATCGAGTACGTGGACTGGGGCGTGCGCCGCGGCCTGGACGTGGACGAGTTCGTGCCGCGCCTCTCCTTCTTTTTCAATGCGCACAACGATTTCTTCGAGGAAATTGCCAAATACCGCGCCGCCCGCCGCATCTGGTACGCCACCATGCGCGACCGCTACGGCTCGAAATCCCCGCGCGCTTGGGCCTTGCGCTTCCACACGCAGACCGCCGGTTGCTCGCTCACCGCGCAGCAGCCTTACAACAACGTGGTGCGCACCGCCATACAAGCCCTCGCCGCCGTCCTGGGCGGCACGCAGTCGCTGCACACCAATTCCCTCGACGAAGCCTGGGCACTCCCCACCGAGTTCGCCGCCACTGTCGCCCTGCGCACTCAGCAGATCATCGCGCACGAAAGCGGCGTCACCAACACGGTGGACCCGCTCGGCGGCTCCTATTTCGTCGAAACTCTCACCAATGAAGTGGAAGAAGGCGCGTGGGACTACATCAAGAAGATCGACGCTCTGGGTGGCATGGTCGCCGCCATCGAGCGCGGCTTCCCCATGCGCGAAATCGCCGAAGCCTCCTACCGCTATCAGATGGCCGTGGACAAAAAAGAAAAAATCATCGTCGGCGTGAACGACTACGTCACTGGCGACAATCCCATCGACATCCTCCAGATTGACGAAACCGTTGCGCACCGCCAGGCCGCGCGCTTGAAGAAGCTCCGTGCAGAGCGCTCCGCCGACGAAGTGGCCCGCCGCCTCGCCGCCCTCCGCAAGGCCGCTCACGGCACCGAGAACCTGATGCCGCACATCTACGACGCCGTGAAGGCCTATGCCACGCTCGGCGAAATCTGCGACGCCATGCGCGACGTCTTCGGCACCTACGAAGAAGTGGCGGTGACGTAAATCTGCACCCGCAGAGTTTTCAGTTGATGGGCTCGTACACCAGATCGTAATCGTCGGGGTCGGAGCTTTTCTTGGAACGCCCGGGACGCAGCTTGAGCGAAACCAGCTTGCCGCCTGCGGTGATGGTTTGTCCCGGCTTGATTTTTCCGTCGGCCATCATCGCGCGCTTCAGCGCTTCGCGGAACGCGCGGTTGATTTCCTGGAGTTCGCTGGCGATGTCCCGCGCCGCGTCCACGTCCGCCTCGCCGATTTCGCGGCCGGGGTTTTTGGTCAGCTCGCGCAGTTTGGACGCCACGCCTTCGAGTCCCTTCTTGACCTTTCGCGTGTCGAGCTTTTTGCGCGTGCGCGCCTTGTGTTTCTTCGCCATTGCGAGTCTCCTTCTGGGGGCCACATTGTAAACATTTTGCCTTTCTCGCGCCATACACTATGACGAGGACGATCCGATGAACAAAAAGACTCTACATCAATGCCTGACCGCTCTTCTTGCGGTTTTCCTGCTCCCGCCGCTGGTGGCCGCGCAAGCGCCCAAGACAAAAAGCGGACAAATTACGACGGCAGACGGTACGAAGATTCACTACATCGAAGCCGGTGAGACGCGGACAACCGGCAGCATGCGCATCGGAGGCCCGCCGCCAAAGGCCGGCGAAATGTCGAAGGGCAATGTCACCTTTGGAGATATGAAGCAGGTGCCGTCCATACTCTTCGTCCCCGGCTGGACAATGCCTGCATGGATTTGGGAGAACCAGATCGCGCATTTCTCAAAGACGCACCGCGTAGTGGCCATGGACCCGCGCGGCCAGGGCGAATCCTCCAAGCCCACCGATGGCTACTTCCCGGCCGCCCGCGCGCGCGACATCAAGGCCGTGGTGGACCAGCTCAAGCTGGCTCCTGTCGTGCTCGTCGGCTGGTCCATGGGCGTCGGCGAAGTCGTCGCTTATGTGGACCAGTTCGGCACCAAAGACTTAGCCGGAGTTGTTCTTGTGGACGGCATCGCCGGCGCCGACTCCAATCCGCAAATGATGTCCGCTCTGTTGGGATTCGCGGGTCTTCAGCCAATTGCAGATCAACCTTCCGCCTTGCTGAGAATTCTCTGTGCCCTCTGTGATTCTCTGTTTCCTCTGTGTTAATGTTTGTTTTTTCTTGACCGATTGTCTCCGAT
>JACOSF010000087.1 GCA_016179005.1 Acidobacteriota bacterium
GACTCGAGCGGCCACGGCAGCCAGCGCGGCCGCAGCGTGGTCCACAGCGGAGGCGTAGCCAGAGCGATGGCCAGCGCGACGCCCGCAGCGGCGGCAGCCGTTGCCATGCGTGTGCGCGCGACGCGGCACAGCGCGCCCATGCCCATCATCGAAATCCCCATCATGTTCAGGATGTCCACGCGGAGCAGGTCAGTCCACGGCGCCCACGGCTGGCCGAGGATGAATTCCTGCACGCGGAAAAGCATGGCGATAGCATAAATTTCCGCGCCACGCTTGATCGTGGTGCGGGCAATATCGTTGTCTGTAGCGCCACGGCGGCGCATTTTGTCGGTGACCAGTGCAAACGAAACGCCCGCGAGAAAAAGAAAAAGCGGCGCGGGCAGCGTCCCGACAAGCTGCGACCACATGAAAAACTTTCCAGACCGCTCCGATGGCGCCAGCCAGGAATCGTAACAATGCGTCTGGAACATCGCCAGACACGCCAGCCCGCGCATCCAGTCAATGTAGCTGAGGCGTAGCTTCTGTTTTTCACTCATGCGCCGGGCTGTTTGCTTCGCACGGGTTCTCGTCCTTGAAATTCAGCGCACCACGCCGGTGAGCGGGCTCGACGCGCTGGCGTAGAGTTTCTTCGCGATGCGCCCGGCGAGGAAGGCTTTTCTTCCCGCGGTGACGGCGTCGCGCATGGCTTCCGCCATGAGCACGGCGTCCTGCGCTTCGGCGATGGCCGTGTTCATCAGCACGCCGTCGGCGCCGAGCTCCATGGCGACTGCGGCATCAGACGCGGTACCCACGCCGGCGTCCACGATGAGCGGTACCTCGGTGATGCGTTCGCGGAGGATGCGCAGGTTTGTTGCGTTCTGGATGCCGAGGCCGGAGCCGATGGGCGCGGCCAGAGGCATCACTGCCGCGGCGCCAGCGTCAATCAGACGGCGCGCGACGATCAAGTCGTCGTTGGTGTACGGCAGCACGACGAAGCCTTCCTTAACCAAAACTCGGGTCGCTTCGATCAGCGCCGCGGTGTCCGGAAAAAGTGTTTGCTGGTCGCCGATCACTTCCAGCTTCACCCACTCGCTCAATCCCACTTCCCTTCCGAGGCGCGCCGTGCGGATGGCTTCTTCGGCGGTGAAGCACGCGGCGGTGTTGGGCAGAATGAAGATCTTGCTGCGATCAATGTAGTCGAGCAGCGATTCCTTCGATTTGTCGGTCAGGTTCACGCGGCGGACGGCGACGGTCACCATGTCCGCGCCCGACGCGGCGTGCGCGCGGGCCATTTCCTGAAAGCTGCGGTATTTTCCGGTGCCGACAATCAGCCGCGAGCGGAACGCGCGGCCGTTAATGACGAGCTGGTCGTTCATAGCAATGCTCTCCCCGGCAATATTGTAGCGCGGCGGCGGCCAGATTGGCGCGTTGACTTGCGCGCGCAGGCTGCTAAGATTCCGCGCGGCATTTGCAGGTGAAATCTTCCGTGAGCGAGGATTCGTGAACATGAAAGCGAAAATCGGGCGCGCGCTCGTGGCGCTGGGATTGATCATCGCACTGGCGGGCGCCGGCCTGGCGCAGGAGAAGAAAGCTCCTCTCACCGAGCAGTACCGTGAGACTGCGGGCAAAATCATCGGCGCGGCGTTGGTGGACAAGGCCGGATGGGAGAAGCTTACCTATCTGACGACGGAAATCGGCCACCGGCTCAGCGGCTCGCCGCAACTCGAGCGCGCAGTAGCGTGGGCGGCGGAGGCCATGAAAGCCGACAAGCTCGACAACGTGCGCATGCAGCCGGTGAAGGTGCCCCACTGGGTGCGCGGGCGCGAGTACGTCTCCGTCGTCGCGCCCGTGGAAAGGTCGCTGCCCATGCTCGGCCTGGGCGGAAGTATCGCCACGCCGCCGGAAGGAGTCACCGCGCCGGTCGTGGTTGTCTCCAGCTTCGACGAGCTTGAAGCGCTCGGTCAGGAAAAGATTTCGGGAAACATTGTTGTGTACGACGTGCCGTTCACGGGCTACGGGCCGACGGTGCGCTACCGGTCGATTGGCGCCGCGCGCGCCGCGAAGCTCGGCGCGGTGGGCATGCTTCTGCGCTCAGTCACCGGGCGCAGCCTCTACACCCCGCACACCGGCGCGATGGACACCAAGCCCGGCGAGGCGACCGTCCCCGCGGCGGCCATCACCGCCGAGGACGCGGCGTGGATGCACCGCATGAGCGACGCAGGAAAAGAAGTCCGCGTGAAACTGTACATGGAAGCGAAGATGTTGCCGGACGCGGACTCGGCAAACGTGATTGGCGAAATCCGCGGCAGCGAAAAGCCGGACGAAATCGTGGTGATGGGCGGGCACTTTGATTCGTGGGATGTCGGCCAGGGCGCACAGGACGACGGCGCAAGCTGCATCGCCGCGTGGCAGGCGCTGACGATTTTGAAGCAGCTCGGCTTCCAGCCGCGGCGTACGCTGCGCGTCGTGTTCTGGACCAACGAAGAAAACGGCTCGCGCGGCGGCCAGGCCTATCGCGAAGCGCTCGGCGCCGATATTGCGAAGCACGTCGCCGCGATCGAGATGGATGGCGGCGCAGAGAAGCCGCTTGGATTCGGCTTCAGCATCAGCGGAGTGGACCCCAACGCGAACGAACCGCGCTACACAGCAGCAATGGCCAAGCTGCAACAGATCGGCAAACTGCTGGAAGGAATCGAAGCTGGCGAAATCACCCGTGGCGGTGGCGGCGCCGACATCAGCCCGCTGATGCGCGACGGCGTGCCGGGCCTGGCCCAGCGCACCACCGGCGAGCATTACTTCGACTGGCACCACACCAACGCCGACACGCTCGACAAAATCGAGCCGGCGAATTTCCGCAAGGCGATCGCCATGCTGGCGGTGATGGGCTACGTGCTGGCGGACATGCCCGAGCGGCTGGTGGAACCCGCGAAATAAGCGCGTGGGAACTGCCCACGCAAATTCCGATCCCGAATCATTGATTATTGCCCTGTTTCGCACGGAGGCATCGGCCGTGGCTCTTCCCCTTCGGCGTAGAGATTGGCGATGAGGTCGCGGTAGCGCTCGGCGACGACGTGACGCTTGATTTTCATGGAGTAGGTGAGGTCGCCGCCCTCAAAGGAAAAATCGTGATCGAGAAGGGCAAAGCGCTTAATCGTCTCGTACTGCGCGAGATGCGCGGTGAGCCGCTCGATTTCCCCGCCGATCAGTTTGCGCACCCAGGGGTGCGTGGCAATTTCCGCGGGCGAGGTAAACGTGAGGGCAATCTCCCTGCCCTTGGCCTCCACCGCAGCGAAGTTCGGCACAATCAGCGCGATGATGAAGCGCTGGCGGTCGCCCAAAACGATCGCGCCGGAGATGAATGGGCTGGTACGCAAGCGGTTTTCAATCGGCTGCGGCGCGACGAATTTTCCAGCCGCCGTTTTGATCAAGTCTTTTTTGCGGTCGGTGACGTACAGGAATCCGTCTGCGTCGAGGTATCCGATGTCGCCGGTGCGGAGCCAGCCGTCGGCAGAAAGCACTTCGCTCGTATCCGCGGGCATGTTGTAGTAGCCCTTCATTACGCACGGGCCCTTCACCAGGATTTCGCCGTCCTCGGCGAAGCGCACGTCCACGTTGGGAATGGGCCGGCCACTGGAGCCGATGCGGTTGGCCTGCGGATTGCTGGAAGAAATGATGGGTGAAGTCTCCGTCAGGCCGTAGCCCTGATACACCCGGATGTCCACCGACCAGAAAAATTCCAGGAGTTCTTTCGAGAGCGGCGCCGCGCCGGAAATAAACGCGCGCACCCGTCCGCCGATGCCGCGGCGGATTTTCGAAAATACCAGCCGGTTCGCCAGATGCCATTGAATCTTCAGCAGCGGTGAAACGCTCTCCCCATACGCGCGCCACGACACGCAGCGCTGCGCCACATCTTCGGCCCACAGATCCAATTTGCGCCGGAAGCCGGAGGTGGTCTTTTCATGCGCCTTGATGTTTGCGTACACCTTTTCAAACACGCGCGGCACAGCCGCCACGATGGTTGGACGCACTTCGCGCAAGGCCGCTGCCAACTGCTCGATCTTCCTCACGTAGGCGATGGGCACGCCATAAAACAGATAGCCGTAGTCCACGGTGCGTTCGTACACGTGCGCCAGCGGCAAAAAGGAAAGCCCGATATCTCCTTCGATCGGTTTCAGCCCCTGAAAAGAATCAATCGTGTTGGAGACCACATTGGTGTGCGTGAGCATCACGCCTTTGGGGACACCGGTCGTGCCGGAGGTATAGATGAAGGTGGCCAAGTCGTCGCTGGCCACCAGCGCGGCGCGGCGGCGGTACTCGGCCACATCGGCGTCGCCTGCGGACGAAATGAGCGATTCATAGCGCAATACGTCCGCCGGGGTTTCCGGCGGAGCAGCGCCGGCGATGATGTGCTCAACCGCGCCAACGCGCTCGCGACAGCCCAACAGGCGGCGCATCTGCTCTTCCCCAAAGGCGATCACCACCTTGGCGCCGCAGTCGTTGAGGATGTAGGTGATTCGCTCCGGCGATTCGTTGAAATAGATGGGGACGTTGATGGCGCCGAGCCCGACGATGGCGAAATCGGCGATGTGCCATTCGGGACGGTTGGTGGAAAAGAGGCCGACGCGGTCGCCCGTCTTTACGCCGAGGTCCGCCAGCGCGCGTGAAAGTCCCGCAATGCGGCGCAAAACTTCGCGCGCTGTGATGGATTCCCATGTGTCGCCAACCTTGTGCAGCATCACCCCTCTGTCGGGTGGCTGGCGATCGATTGCATCCAGAAGGCTCTGCGTCAGCGAGGGGTAGGCCATGGACTCCCGGCGCAAACTGTATCGCAGGCCGCGTTATTTGTGCAACGAAAGCCGTAGAGATAAGATGCAGCAGGGAGAACGGCCATGAGCAAACTGGCGGCAGAAAATGGCGTTGCCTATCAGCCAGTGCGCGCGCCGCGCGGCACCGAGATTTCCTGCAAGGGCTGGCAGCAGGAAGCTGCGCTGCGCATGCTGATGAATAACCTCGACCCGGAAGTCGCGGAGAAGCCGGAAGAGTTGATCGTCTATGGCGGCACGGGGAAAGCCGCGCGGAATTGGGCGTGCTTCCACGCCATCGTCGAATCACTGCGTAAACTCGAAAATGACGAGACGTTGCTGGTGCAGTCAGGCAAGCCAGTGGGAATTTTCCGCACGCACGAGCACGCGCCGCGCGTGCTGATTGCCAACGCCAACCTCGTCGGCCACTGGAGCAACTGGGAGAAATTCGGCGAACTCGAACGCGCGGGCCTGATGATGTACGGCCAGATGACCGCCGGAAGCTGGATCTACATCGGCACGCAGGGAATTCTGCAGGGCACCTACGAAACATTTGCAGCGGCGGCGCGGAAACATTTCGGCGGCAGCCTGGCCGGCAAACTTGTTGTCAGCGGCGGCATGGGTGGCATGGGTGGCGCGCAGCCGCTTGCGGCTACCATGAACAGCGGCGCGTTTCTCGGCATTGACGTTGACCCCGAACGCATCAAGCGGCGGCTAAAGACTGGCTACTGCGACGTGATGGTTACGAATCTCGATGAAGCGCTGCGCATTCTGAAAAATGCTGTGCGCAAGCGCGAGGCTACGTCCGTGGGGCTGGTGGGCAATTGCGCGGACCTGATTCCGGAAATGGCAACCCGCGGCGTGGTGCCGGACCTGCTCACCGATCAGACCAGCGCGCACGATCCCCTGAACGGCTACGTGCCTAACGGCATGACGCTCGAGCAGGCGCTCGAACTGCGGCGCAAGAATCCAGGCGAATACCAGAAGTGCTCGCTCGACGCAATTGCTGCGCACGTGCGCGGGATGCTCGCGCTGCAAAAACTTGGCGCAGTCACTTTCGATTACGGCAACAACATCCGCACCTTTGCTTACGACAACGGCGTGAAGGATGCGTACGACTTTCCCGGCTTTGTGCCGGAGTACATCCGTCCGCTGTTCTGTGAAGGTCGTGGGCCGTTCCGCTGGGTGGCGCTTTCCGGCGAGCCGTCGGACATTCACCGCACCGATGAACTCGTGCTTGAGATGTTCCCGCACGACGAAATCCTCTGCCGCTGGATCAAGCTCGCGCAGAAGCGCGTGAAGTTCCAGGGACTGCCGTCGCGGATCTGCTGGCTGGGCTACGGCGAGCGCGACAAGTTCGGCCTCGCGATCAATGACCTCGTCGCCAGCGGCGAGCTGAAAGCGCCCATCGTCATCGGACGCGATCATTTGGATTGTGGCTCGGTGGCCTCGCCCTTCCGCGAGACGGAAAAAATGCGCGACGGCTCGGACGCCGTGGCCGACTGGGCGCTGCTCAATGCCCTGCTCAATACGGCCAGTGGCGCAAGCTGGGTTTCCATCCACAACGGCGGCGGCGTGGGCATCGGATATTCGCAGCACGCGGGGCAAGTCATCGTCGCCGACGGAACGGAGGCGATGGCCGCCCGCCTGCGGCGGGTGCTGACTAACGATCCCGGCATTGGCGTCGCTCGCCACGCCGACGCCGGTTACCCCGAAGCCATCGTTTTTGCGCGCAAGACCGGCGTGAAGATTCCGATGCGGTAGCACAGGCTTATAGCCTGTGCCCGTCAATCAAAGCGGACAGGCTGAAAGCCTGTCCTACGGAGAGACTCATGTACGTCATCACCGGCGCAACAGGAAATACGGGAAAAGTAGTTACGGAAACGCTGCTTGTGAAAGGCGAGCAAGTGCGTGTGCTTGGGCGGAGCGCAGAGAAGTTGCAATCGCTCGTTGCAAAAGGCGCGGAGGCTTGCGTTGCAGACACCACGGACGAAGCTGCGCTGACGAAGGCGTTCACGGGTGCGACGGCGGTTTACGCGATGGTTCCGCCGAACATGAAAGCCGAAGACGTACGCAGCAGTCAGCTTGCCGTGGGCCGCGCCCTCGCGGGAGCCATCGGCAAAGCGGGCGTGAAGCACTACTTCATGGAGAATTTTCTGATGCTCATCGGCATGATCAAGAACATGGGGATGATGGGCGGCGTCATCAAGGCCGATGTCCCCCTCCCCGTGATCGCCACGCGCGATATCGGCCCCGTAGCCGCTGAGGCGCTCCTGAAGCGTGACTGGACGGGACACGCGACGCGCGAACTGCTCGGGCAGCGCGACATCACCATGGCAGAAGCGGCGAAAGTGCTTGGCGCGGCCATCGGCAAGCCCGGGCTTTCGTACAATGCGTTTCCCGGCTTCATGGCTAAGCCGGCGCTGACGCAGATGGGCCTCTCGAAGTCGGTGGCCGATGGGCTGGTGGAAATGTCGGAGGCCATCAACGACCGCCGCATGGCACCGCTGGAAAAACGCTCGTCTGCAAACACTACGCCGACGTCCCTCGAATGGTTTGCGGAAAATGTTTTCGCGCCTGCCTTTCACGGCAAGGCCGCCGGCGCCTGACGCCGTTCCGAAACTGCACCTGTAGCGGCGCCCTTCAGGGCGGCCAAGAAGACAGGCTTTCTCCCGTCAACTCTTCTTCGAAGTGATGGCCGTGAACGCGGCCCACTGCTGCTCAACTTTAGTGCTGCCGCATTTCGGGCATTTGAACTTGCCCTTTTCGTATTCCGCAAGCGTCAAAACCCGGGAGTATTCCTTCCGGCATTCCGGGCAGTAGAACTGATACTGAGGCATGGCGTCCTC
>JACOSF010000045.1 GCA_016179005.1 Acidobacteriota bacterium
GGCGCGACATTTGCCTTTGACGCGGTGGCCATCCGGCCGGGAAAGCCCGCGGTGTTCGGCACCTGCAACGGAAGATTCTTTTTTGGATTGCCGGGGAATCCGGTTTCGACGATGGTTACGTTTGAGCTGTTCGTCGTTCCGGCTATCGACATGCTCAGCGGCGCGCTGCCGCGTCCGCTGCCCGCCTTCAAGGCAAGACTGGCTGCGCCTGTAAAGCAGAAAGCAGCGCTCACGCATTTTTTGCCGGCGGTGGTGGATTGGTCGAGCGGCGAACCCGTGGTGAAAGAGTTGCCCTGGCAAGGCTCCGGCGATATCGTGGCGCTGACCCAGGCGAATTGCTTCCTGATTGTGCCGGAGTCGAAGCTCGAGCTTGCCGCGGGCGATTGGGTGGACGTGCTGCCGAGGCGCGGCGTCCTGTAATTTTTGTTTGTGGGGGCGAGCGGTAGCTCGCCCATTCCGGCAGCAATGCGGGCGACCCAGCGGGTCGCCCCTACGTGAAAATGGCCAAGCTCTCGCATTACAAAAAAGGCGGCAAAGTCCGCATGGTGGATGTGACGGCGAAGTCTGTTACGGAGCGCACGGCCGTCGCGCACGGCTTCGTGCGCATGAGCCACGCCGTGCTCGCGAAGGTTCGCCGGCTGGAAACGCCGAAGGGGAATCCGCTGGAAGTGGCGCGGATTGCCGGCATCGCCGCGGCGAAGCGCACGGCGGAGCTGATACCCTTGTGTCACCCGCTTCCGCTGACGCACATTGATGTGACCACGCGGCTGTGCGAGAATGGCGTGGAAATCAGCACGCGCGTCACCGCCACGGCCCGGACCGGCGTGGAAATGGAAGCGTTGTGCGCGGCGAGCGTGGCGGCACTGACCATCTACGACATGTGCAAGGCCCTCGATAAGGGCATGGAAATCACGGACATCTATCTAGTGGAAAAAATCGGCGGGAAGAGCGGCCGCTACCGGCGACCGGGCGCCTCAGGAAAGGTCTTTCGATGAAGGCCGTCCGCGTGCTGGTGGTGGAAGACAACCCGCTCGTGCTCGAACTGATCAAGCGCGGGCTGGAGCCGCACTGCGAGCTTTCCACGGCCGCCGACGGCGCCGACGCCCTGCTGCAGGCGATTGACAATCCGCCGGACATGATCATCTCCGACTACAAGATGCCCGGTCTCGACGGCCGCCAGCTCTACGAAAAACTCCGCGGCCGCGACCGCACCAAAGGCCTGCCGTTCATCTTCATCGCCGGGCGCGCCGACATTGAAGAAAAACTCCGCCCGCTGGTGGACGGCGTGGAAGACTTCATCATCAAGCCGTTTTTCCTGAAGGAATTCGTGCGCCGCGCGAAAAAAGTGGTGGACCGGCTGCAACTCGAGAAAATGCAGCAGCGCAGCGCGCGCCCCGGCACCATTCAGGGCCGCCTCGAAGAGATGAGCATCATGGACCTGCTGCAGTCGCTGGAGATGGGGCAGAAATCCTGCCGGCTGACCATCAGCCACTCCGGCGACACGTGCGAAATGTTTTTCGCCGGCGGCGCGTGCAAGCACGCGCAATTCGGGGACATCCAGGGCAATGAAGCGGTGTTCAAAGTGGTCTCATGGAACGCAGGCGAATTCGAAATTGATTTCACCGCCAGCAGCGAGAAGATCACCTGCACCATGTCCACGCAGGGCCTCTTGATGGAAGCTGTTCGTTTGATTGACGAAGCCAGCCGCGACGCTCAGGGTTGATCCCGCCGATGCGCGTTGCCATCCTCACCGTCAGCGATTCCGTTTTCCGCGGCGAGCGCGCCGACCTTTCCGGCCCGGCGCTGCGCGAACGCTGCATGCAGCTTGGCTGGCAGGTAGTCGCCGCCGAAATCGTGCCTGATGATTCGCCCACCATTGAAGCGTTTCTGATTGCCTGCGCCGATTCGCAGCAAGCCGACATTATCCTCACCACCGGGGGCACCGGCCTCGGCCCACGCGACGTCACACCCGAAGCCACCGCCGCAGTTTGCGCCCGGCTGATTCCCGGCCTCGGCGAAGTGATGCGCGCCGCCGGGAAGGTAAGCAATCTCCATGCCGCGCTTTCCCGCGCTGTGGCTGGCGTGCGCGCGCGGACCATCATCGTGAATCTCCCGGGCAGCCCGAAAGGCGCCGGCGAATCTTTTGACGCTGTCGCCGGGCTGCTGCCCCACGCCGTCGAAGTCCTTCGCGGCGCCCGCCACGACTGATCGTCTTCCTTGAACTTTCAGAAATTTGACCGCTGTGCTAGGATGGGCGGCTGTTGAACCAATGCCGAGCGAATACATCCCGGTCCTCATCTTCGCGGCGCTGGCCGCGTCGTTTCCCATCATCGCCCTTGTCGTCTTCAAATACATCCGGCCAGACTCGACCAAAGTGGGCGCGAAGCTGAAGCCGTACGAATGCGGCATTCCGCCCGAGGGCGACGCGCACGGGCGCTACTCGGTGCGTTTTTACATCGTGGCGATTCTGTTCGTCATCTTCGACGTGGAGACGGTGTTTCTTTTTCCCTGGGCGGTGCAGTACGGCCTGCTCGGGTTGTACGGCCTGGTGACCATGATGGTGTTTCTTGGCATCCTGCTGGTGGGCTATGTGTGGCTGTACAAGAAAGGCGCGCTGGAGTGGGTCTAGCCGCAACAGCCAGCGGAGTTTGCTGAAACGTCCCGGCCCATTTCGCGGCCGGGATTTTTTATTTCAACGCGCCGCGGAAGTTGACGGGATTTCGCGGCCTGTGTTAGAAAATACGGTTTGATATTCTCGGTTGCGGCGCTCTGAGCAGCCAGCTTCACCGACAAGCGAATGGCCAACGACCCCTCGGAAAAACAGCCGCCCGCTTCACCGGGCACACCTTCGGAGAAGCCTGCCGGAGCGTCCGCGGAGACGCCTGCGGCTCCGGCCGCTGCGCCTGCCACGCCCGCGGCGCCCGCCACGCCTGCAAAACCTCCGGCTGCGCCTCCGCCGCCCAAAGAAGGGCCGGTGGCGCTGGATAACGATCTGGTGAAGCGCTTCAAGGCGCGCTTCGGCGACAAGATCCGCGAAGCCTGGACCGACCGCAAGCAGGCCATCCTCGTCGTGGACCGCGAGTCCCTTTCTGAAATCGCCGTGTACTGCCGCGACGACGAGAGCTTTGATTACCTGGTGGACCTCACCGCCGTGGACTGGCCCAAGCGCGAAAAGCGTTTCGACGTGGTGCTGAACCTCTATTCGTTCAAGAAAAACGAGCGCCTGCGCCTGAAGGCGTACGCCGGAGAAGGGGAGAGCTGCCCCAGCGTCACGGGCGTGTGGAGCACTGCCAACTGGCTCGAGCGCGAAGCCTACGACATGTTCGGCATTGTGTTTGAAGGGCACCCCGGCCTGAAGCGCATTCTCCTTCCCGACGAATGGCAGGGACATCCCTTGCGCAAAGACTACGACATCCTGACGCAGGACACCGCCTGGGTTCGCGAAAACCTGGGGATTGAGAGCGGGCAGTAGCGATGGCCGATACGCGCATCTCGGGTTTCCCGGGCGCCGAGCAGACCGTGCTCGGCGCGGACGAAATCATCATCAACATGGGCCCGCAGCACCCCTCCACGCACGGCGTGCTGCGCGTGAAGCTGCGCCTCGATGGCGAGCGCATCGTGGACTCCGAGTGCATCATCGGCTACCTGCACCGCGGCGTCGAAAAAATCGCCGAGCATCGCAGCTACCAGCAATTCGGCCCTTACGTGGACCGCATGGACTATGTCGCCGCAGTATCCAACGGTCTGGGCTACTGCGAAGCGGTGGAAAAACTTTTGGGCGCCGAAGCTCCCATGCGCGCGAAGGTGGTGCGCACTATCCTCACCGAGCTCCAACGGATTTCGAGCCACCTACTGTGGCTGGGCACGCATGCCATCGACATCGGCGCGCTCACGCCGCTTTTCTACTGCCTCCGCGAGCGCGAAGAAATCCTGAAGATTTTCGAAAAATATTGCGGCGCGCGGCTTACCACTCATGCCTTCCGCATTGGCGGCTTGCAATACGACACCTACGACGGGTTCGAGCAGGAAGTGAAGCGCTTCTGCCTCGATTTCGTCCACCGCGTGGACGAATACGAGCAGCTCCTCACCGAAAACCGCATCTGGATCGCGCGCACGAAGGGCGTTGGCGTGCTTACTGCGGCCGATGCGATTGACATGGGCGCCACCGGCCCGGTGCTGCGCGGCAGCGGCGTGAAGTGGGATATTCGCAAGGCCATGCCCTACGCCGCGTACGACAAGTACGACTTCGAGATTCCCATCGGCAAAAACGGCGACACGTACGACCGATACGTGGTGCGCATGCAGGAAATGCGCCAGTCCAATCGCATCTGCCTGCAAGCCATCGAGGACATTCCCGCGGGGCCGATTATGGGCAAGGTGGGCAAGGTGCTTAAGCCGCCGGTGGGCGAGGTCTATCACTCCATCGAAGCGCCCAAGGGCGAACTGGGCTATTACATCGTCAGTGACGGCACCACGCAGCCCTATCGCGTGCGCATCCGCCCGCCGTCGTTCATCAACCTGGAAGCGCTGGACAAGATGATCAAGGGCCACCTGGTGGCCGACGTGGTGGCCATCATCGGCACGCTGGACATCGTTCTCGGCGAGGTGGACCGCTGATGAGCGCCCTCCTTGAATTCTTGAAGACGTACATGTGGCCGCTGATCTTCGCGCTGGTGATCGTCGGCGTGCTGCCGCTGCTGGCCGGCTACGTGGTGCTGATGGAGCGCAAGGTGATGGCGGACATGCAGGCGCGGCTGGGGCCGATGCGCGTCGGGCCGCACGGACTGCTCCAGCCCATCGCCGACGCGCTGAAACTACTGATCAAGGAAGACATCATCCCGGAGAACGCGGACAAGCTGGTTTTCTGGTTTGCCCCGGTTATTTCCGTTACCGCGGCGATGCTGGCGTACTCCGCGCTGGCCATCGGCCCGTTTTTCCAGATTGCCGAGCTGAACATCGGCCTCCTGTTCATCGTGGCGGTCAGCTCGATGGGAATTTTCGGAATTATCCTGGGCGGCTGGGCCTCCAACAGCCACTACTCGCTGCTCGGCGCGCTGCGCAGCACCGCACAGATGATCAGCTACGAGACGGCCGCAGGCCTTGCGCTGGTCGGCGGCGTGCTCCTGGCCGGGACGCTCTCCACGCAGAAGATTGTGCAGGCGCAACAGGGAGGCACGTGGTTCGTGTTTGTCGCCCCCATCGGCTTCTTCCTCTATCTCGTCGCCTCCATCGCCGAAACCAACCGCGCGCCCTTCGACCTGCCCGAAGCGGAGTCCGAACTCGTCGCCGGATACATGACCGAGTACAGCGGCTTCCGCTGGGCGGTTTATTTCCTGGCGGAATACGCGAACATGATCGTGGTGGCCAGCATCGCCACTACGCTGTTTCTTGGCGGGTGGCTGAGACCGTTCGGGAGCATCGCGGCGCTGGACTTCCTCGATTTCTTCCCGCCGCTCTGCTTCCTTGGCGTGGCCGGCTACTGTTTCTACCGCACGCCAAAGCAGCCGGAGCCGATTCAAAGTGGCGTGATGGCCCTTTTCGGCGGCCTCTGCTTGTTGCTGGCTGCGGCGATGGCGCTGCCGTTTGTGCCCGCCTTTGCGGCTTCGAAGGCCGGGGTGCACGGCGCGTTCTGGTTTCTTCTCAAAGTGTCCCTGTACATTTACAGCTTCATGTGGATCCGCTTCACGTTTCCGCGGTTCCGATTTGATCAGCTCATGAAGCTGGGCTGGTACTTCATGATCCCGCTGTCCATCGTCAACGTGCTCGGTCTGGGCGTGTACAAGGTGCTGCGGCAGTTGCAATGGAGCCGGTGGCCCGCATTCCTGCTGACCACGGGCGGCACGCTGCTAGTGGCCATCTGGCTAGTGTGGCTTGCGCAGAGGAAAGTGGCGGTTCCCGGCCCCGTCGGCGACATGACGGAAGCGGAAGGATAAGGAATGACCCCCACGCAGATCAGCCAAATCGCGTTCTACTTTTTTGCCGGGCTGGCCGTGCTCGGTGCGATTCTGACGGTCACCGTGCGCAACGTGGTGCACAGCGCGATTTTCCTGATTACTTCGCTGCTCGCGACTGCGGGGATTTTTCTCACCCTGGGCGCGCAATTCGTGTTTGCTGTGCAGATCATCCTGTACGTTGGCGGCATCATGGTGCTGTTCATCTTCGTCATCATGCTGGTGAATCTGGACGTGGCCTTGCACCAGTTGCAGTTCAACCGGCAGGGGTGGGTGGCCGGATTGCTGGCGCTGGTGCTGGCTTCGCAGCTCGGATTCGCCATCTGGTTCGCGCGCGGCGAGGGCTCGCTGGACATCCCGGCCGGGCGCACCGGCGCGTTGAGCCCGCAGAACGTGGAGCAGTTCGGCCTGGCGCTGTTTGAGAAGTACGCGCTGCCATTTGAAATCGCCTCGGTGCTGTTGCTGGTGGCGCTGATCGGGGCGGTGGTGATGACCAAGAAACGCGTGTAGGAGACGCCGGAGAAACGCATGATTCCCATCGGCCATTACTTGTTCGTGAGCCTGGCGCTGTTCATCATCGGGGTCATCGGCGTGCTTACGCGCCGCAACGTCATTATTATCCTGATGTCCATCGAGCTGATCCTGAACGCCGTGAACATCAACCTGGTGGCCTTTTCTAGACATTGGGCCAACGTGGATGGCCAGATTTTTACCCTGTTCATCATTACCGATGCCGCGGCCGAGGCCGCCGTGGGGCTGGGCATCATCATCGCGTTTTTCAAGAACCGCGAGACGGTGCTCGCCGACGAAATGGATTTGCTGAAGTGGTAGGAAGGTTTTGCTGAGCGAAGAATGGAAACCAACTTCTTTCTCGAGAATATCTGGCTGATCCCGCTCTTCCCGCTGGCCAGCGCGGCGATCATGCTGCTGCTCGGGAGGCGACTGCCGAAAGCAGCGGTGAGTTTTCTTTGCGTCGGCAGTGTGTTCGTCTCCTTCGCATTTTCTGCGGGCGCGGTGTGGCAATTGACGCAGCTCGCCGGCGAACGTGTGCACCAGGTGGTGCTTTACGACTGGGTGCCGGCGGGCGCTTTCCACACCACGAATGGTTTGCTTGCGAATTTCACTGCCGAGTTGGGCTTTCTGCTCGACCCGCTTTCCGCGGTGATGATTCTCGTGGTCACCGGCGTGGGCTTCCTCATCCACGTCTATTCCATCGGCTACATGGGCCACGAAGGCGGCTACTACCGCTTCTTCGGCTACATGAACCTGTTCATGTTTTCGATGCTGACGCTGGTGATGGCGAACAACATGCTGCTGATGTTCGTCGGCTGGGAGGGCGTGGGCCTGTGCAGTTATCTGCTCATCGGTTTTTACTTCCTGAAGAAATCAGCGGCCGACGCCGGGAAAAAGGCCTTCATCGTCAACCGCGTGGGGGACACAGGCTTCCTGCTGGGCATCTTCCTCACCGCGGCCACGCTGGGCACTATCAAGTTCAGCGAGTTCGGCGCGGCCATTTCCGCCGGGCGTTTTGAAATCGGCGCGCCGGTGATGACGGCGATTGCGCTGCTGCTGTTCGTCGGCGCCACGGGCAAATCCGCGCAGATTCCGCTGTACGTCTGGCTGCCGGACGCAATGGAAGGCCCCACGCCGGTGAGCGCGCTGATCCACGCGGCGACGATGGTCACCGCGGGCGTGTACATGGTCACGCGCACCAACCTCATCTTCCGGTTTTCGCCAACGGCGATGGAAGTGGTGGCCGTCATCGGTGCGATCACCGCAATTTTCGCCGCTTCCATGGGCCTGGTGCAGAACGACATCAAGCGCGTGTTGGCTTACTCCACCATCAGCCAGCTCGGCTACATGTTTCTCGCCTGCGGCGTCGGGGCCTTTGCCGCCGGAATCTTCCACTTGATGACGCACGCCTTTTTCAAGGCGCTGCTCTTCCTCGGTTCCGGCAGCGTGATTCACGCGCTTTCCGGCGAACAGGACATGCGCAAGATGGGCGGCCTGTGGACGAACGAAAATTCCGACGACGGCGAAGACCATGCTAGCCGGCACGTTGGCCATCGCCGGCATCCCTCCGCTGGCCGGTTTCTTCAGCAAGGACGAAATCCTGGGGAAGACATTCGAGCATAGTAAGTCGCTTTGGCTCGTCGGCTTCATCACCGCGGGCATGACCGCCTTCTACATGTTCCGGCTGGTGAACATGACGTTCTTCGGCAAATCGCGGGTGGACCACGACGTGGAACACCACATCCACGAATCGCCGAAGTCCATGACCGTGCCGCTGATGATCCTTGCACTGCTTTCCGTGATTGGCGGTTGGATCGGCTGGCCAGTGTTCTTGGGGGGCAATAACCAATTCGAGAAGTTCCTCGACTTGTCTCCACGGGGCACCACCGTCTTTGTGGACGCTTTTCCAGTGGAAGGGCATCCGTCGCCGTCTCCATCTGAGATTGGCAGGATCAAGAAGAATATTGAAGTTAGAGAGCACGGTGCAGATGCAATTGGGCGCCATGAACTTTCGTTTGAAGCAGAAACGGGCCTGATGCTAGCTTCCGTCCTCGTCGCGGCGTTTGGCATCTGGCTGGCCTACGTGATTTACCTGAAACGCGAAGGCCTGGCCGACCGCATGGCGGCGAGCTGGAGCGGCGTGCACAACCTGCTCTACCGCAAGTACTACATGGACGAGATTTACGATGCGCTGTTTGTGAACCGCACCAAGGACCTGGCCAGCACGCTGGGCGCCTTCGACCGCACGGTGATTGACGG
>JACOSF010000140.1 GCA_016179005.1 Acidobacteriota bacterium
GCCCGTGACATTCGGTCCTTTTGAGTATGAAGTTGCGTAACCCCATGCCGAAGCCCCGCGCGGCAGCAAGGGGAAAAGCACGCCAATTTCCGCAACTTGGTACTAATCAAGTGTACGGGAAATCTTCGTACTGCATCAACTGCTCCGTCTCCTCTGCGTGGGCCTCCAAACTCGATCCTTCGATCACTTTCAGGAACTGGCTGATTTGATCGGTCCCTCCCGCCGCGCAGCCGGTGGGGTGGTATATTCTGGATCTTGTGCCGGAACACGCCATACCGAAGTACAGGGCAAAGATAACAGCGCTCGGATGTTACACGCCGCCGGGGCTCCTGACCAACCAGGACCTCGAGCAGATGGTGGACACCAACAACCAGTGGATCCTGGAGCGGACCGGGATCGCGCAGCGCCACATCGCGACTCCGGACGTGGCCACCTCCGACATGGCCGTGGAGGCCGCCCGCATCGCCCTGGAACAGCGCGGCATCGAGGCCGGCGAGTTGGACGCCATCGTGGTATGCACGGTGACGCCGGACATGCTGTTTCCGGCCACTGCCTGCCTGGTGCAGAACCGCTTGGGCGCGAAGGGCGCTTGGGGCTTCGACCTGGTGGCCGCCTGCTCGGGTTTCATATACGGGCTGACGACGGCGGCGCACCTGGTTTCAGCGGGATCGCATAAGAAGGTGCTGGTGATCGGTTCCGACACCATGTCGCGGATCATCGACTACACGGATCGCTCAACCTGCGTGCTGTTCGGCGACGGCGCCGGCGCCATGCTGATCGAACCCACCGAAGACGGCGAAGTGGGTTTCATCGACTTCGTCAACGAAATCGACGGCTCGGGAGGCGATTACCTCAAGCAGCCGGCCGGAGGCAGCCGCATGCCCGCCACCGCGGAGACGGTGAAGAACCGCCTGCATTTCGTGAAACAGGACGGCAGCCAGGTGTTCAAATACGCGGTGCGCAAGATGTTCGAGTCGTCGCGCGAGCTGTTGCAGCGCAACGACGTGTCCTGCTCGCGCGTGGCGGCGTTCATTCCACATCAGGCCAATCGCCGGATCATCACCGCGGCGGCCGACCGGTTGGGATTGAACTGCGAAAAGGTGATCATCAACATCGATCAGTACGGCAATACCACGGCGGCCACGATTCCTTTGGCGACGCGCGACGCGATCCAGGCCGGGAAGCTCAAGAAGGGCGACCTGGTGGTGTTCGCGGCGGTGGGCGCCGGGTACACGGTGGGGACGAATTTGTGGCGGTGGGAGTTTTGAAGCGGTTCGGGAACCCAAAGTTGCTCGTTTCGTGGGACTCCCCACCATTTGTCAATAGGGGCATTGAGGAGGGGTACCCTCGTGAGAGCCGCCGAGTGAGGTTAACTCGGTAGGCAGCTCGACTGGCCGCCAGGAGCGCCATCGGTCGGCAAGTTCGGGCCCGGAGCCAAAGATGAGGGCCAGGAACCGGTCCGCCACGCCGCGCACGGCGCGAGCGTGGGAGTAGCCGCGGGCGCGCAAGCGAGCGTAGTGCTGATGGGCCCGTGGGTCGTGTTGGGAGTAGCTGGCAGCGCTGTGATACACCACGTGACGCAAGCGCGGATGGCAGGCCCGGCGGAGCGAGACCAGCTTGGTCTTGCCGCTCTGCTTGGTCACCGGAGCCACCCCGGCGAGAGCGCGAAACACGTGGTAGTCTCGTTGAGCGAGAGGCCCCACGGCCTCCCCGAGCACCGTGGCGGTGAAGACTCGCCCCACTCCTGGCACGGAACGGAGAATCTGGACGTCACGGTGCTCGCGAAAGGTTTCGTCGCCGGAGAGTTCTTCCAGCAATCGCTCGATCCGCTGACCCAGTTGCACATGCTGTTGGTGGAGCAGGCGCAAGCGCGGCAGCAGCAGCAGGACCTGTTCGGCGATGGCCGCGGCCGCTCCGGGCGACAAGGGGAGCGGCGGTTGCGCGAGCAACTCGGCCAACTGCTGGGCGGAGACACGGCGGATGCGGTGCTTGTGCAAGAGCCGTTGGAGCGTGGCGGGACGCAGACGCGCGGCCTTTTGCGGCAGGGGCGCGAATTCCAGCAAGTCCCACAGCCAGGCTTCATCGGCGGCGGGGACCAACGCCAACACGGCCGGGAAGTAACGCTGCAGCAGCTGCCAGAGTTGATTGGCAGCGCGGCGCAGATCCTGGCTCAGACTCTCCTCGGCGCGGGCCAGTTCGCGCAGACGCAGCAGACGAGGATCGCCCAGCAGCAGCCGGCGGAAGGCATAGCGGTCGGTGCGCAGCGCGTGGGCCTGAACCAACGCATCGCGAGGGTCGTCCTTGGCGCCGGCCACCGAGAAACGATCGCGAAAGCGGTCCAGTTGTTTGGGGTTGATGGAGAAGACCGCATAGCCGCGTTCCAGAAAGGCTTCCACCATGGCGCCATGCGGCATCTCCGCGGCCACGGCGATGCAAGCCGGATCGGCCGCCTGGGTGAGGGTGGCGAGCCAGTCGAACAGCGCGGCCACATCGGCGCCGCAATGGGCCACGGCACGCTTGCCCAGCGTTTGGCCCGAGAGGTCGAGCACACACACCTGGTGCGATGCACTGCCCAGGTCAATGCCGACGAAGAAACGGAACGAATCGGACATGAGAGGCCTCCTTGCCACAGAATGACCCGACCGAGTCGTGACCCTCATCGGCCCTGTACTGGCGCTCCAGGCGCAACTCCCCACGGGATGTCGTCACGACCAGACCGCCGGGGCACAAGTCCCACGAAGGCGTTCGGGACGCAGGCAGGCGATGGCGCTCCCGACGGCCAGTCGAGCTACCTACCGAGTTAACCTCACTCGGCGGCTGTTTGGAAGTGTACAGGGCAGGCGCACCGCC
>JACOSF010000141.1 GCA_016179005.1 Acidobacteriota bacterium
CTCTATTCGTATCGAAGGGCCTCCACCGGATCCAGCTTCGCCGCTTTCCACGCCGGATAAATCCCAAACAGCAATCCGATGCTCGTCGCCGTCAGCATCCCCATGCTCACCCAGAACACGGACACCGTGGCCGGCAGCGATGGCGCGAACACGCGCACCAGCATCCCTAGCCCGCCGCCGCCGAGGATGCCGATGATCCCGCCGATGCCGGTCAGGGTCATGGCCTCCAGCAGGAACTGCTGCAGGATATTCCGGCGTTTCGCGCCGATGGCTTTGCGGATGCCGATTTCCCGCGTGCGTTCCGTGACGCTCACCAGCATGATATTCATCACGCCGATGCCGCCCACCACCAGCGTCACCGACGCCACCATAAACAGCAGTATGAAAATTCCTGAGGAGATTTGCTGCCACAGGTCAATAAACGCATCCGGCGTAAAAATCGCGAAGTCGTCCGGCTTGTCCGAGGTAAGCCGCCGCTCGCGTCGCAGCAGGTCGCGCATCGCGTCCACCACCTGCGGCACCGCGTCCGCGCTTGAGGCCTTCACCCAGATCACGTAGTCCTTCTGCTCCGGGTGCAGCTTGCGCAGCGTGGACAGCGGAAAGCTCACCAGGTTGTCTTCCGGGTTGGCGCCTCCGGCGATGGCCTGTTTGCGCAACTCGTTCACGCCGACCACGGTGAACACGCGCCCCTCCACCAGCACTTCCTTGCCGATAGGGTCATCGTTCGGATCGGGGAACAGAGTTTTCGCCGTGTCGAACCCGAGAATCACCACCGGCGAGCGGTGCTCCTCGTCCACCGGCGTGATGGCGCGCCCGCTCGCCAGTCCGATATCGAACACGCGCCGGATCTGCGGCGGTGCGCCCTGCAAAATCACGTTTTTCGCACGGTACTGCCCGCGCGTCACGTACGACGTGCCCGCTCCGAATTCCGGCCGGAAAATCCGCAGCGATGCCGCGGCGGTATCCACGTGCGGCAGCAAAGCAATCTTGTCCGCCAAGTCCGCTTGCAGCTCTTTGCGCGTAAACCATTCGCTCGGCGGACGCCCCAGCGACGCCCACGGAAAGCGGTAGCAGATGATGATGTTCGAGCCCAGCGACTGCACGGAGCCGATCACGTTGGTGTTCAGACCGCTGATCACGCTGGTCACCGCGATCACCGTGCCCACGGCGATCACGATGGACCCGATGGTCAGCGACGACCGCAGCTTGTTCCGCCGCATGGCATCCACGGCCAGGCCCACAGCTTCGCCCAGCTCGCTCAGCCACGGCTGCCGGGCTGTCAACGCGCCCCTCGCAAAGCCTCGCGACTTTCGCCCCGCCTCCCGCATTGTTTCTCCCGCCGCCATGTTCGCCGTTACCTCTAGTCGCTTCTCACCGCTCTTCCATCCAGCCGATGATCCCCAGACAAGGCAACGTCAGGGATTTTGTAGCGAAGGAGAAGATCTTTCGCTCCTCGCCGGACTGCAAATCCAGAACCCACACATGTTCAGTATCGCTTTGTCCCAGCAATTCCGTAAACGCCACGGCTCGGCCGGAGTTCGAAACCCGAAACCAGAAAAGGCCTTCGCGCGCGCGGGTGGAATAGTCTTTTCGGGCTTTCGACGCCGGATCAACCGTATAGAGAAATGTAACCGGCCGGCGGCCCTTACCTTGCTGCTCCCACTGAAATTCCTTGTAAAGCTGCCGTCCGTCCGGCAAAGCGCCCAGCAGGACTGGCGGCAAATCCGGAGCACTCGAATAGCCTGCCCGTTTGGTCGGCGCGGAAAGTTCGCGCGGAACGCGCACCGGCTGCGTGCCGTCGTCCTTCATCACGTAACTCCCCACCCGGGCGTAGGACGCCCGGGACGTCACGTGCTCGTCTCCGGTCTCCAGGGTGAAGAATAGCCTTGCGCCGTCCGGCAGCCAGCCGATGTTCCGGGCAAAACAATCCAGAGCGATTTTGCTCAGGTCAATCTTGCGCAGCATTGTTCCGGTTGCGGCGTCATGAATAAAAATGAATTGCGTCTGTCCGAGGTAGTTGATGTATCCAATCTTCGTGCCGGTAGGGGTCACGAAGAGCTTGCGCAGCGACTGTTCTCCTTGAATGTCGAACACTTTTCGTGCTCTTCCGGAGCCGTCCGCCGGCAACTCGTAGATGGACGCAGGGAACTCATACCAGCCGCCCGGGTAGCGGCTCCTCTCTACTCCCCGCGCGAAAATCTTCCCTCCGCCGGTGACCATCACTTGCTCGGGTTCGCCCCCCGCGCGGTACACCGGCAGCAGAAGGAAGTCGGCGCTGGCATCGGAGAAAACCAGCCGCGGTTTCCCGGCGTTGACATCGACGGCGAAGATCTCTGTCTTCACCAGCCGCGGCGGAAATTTTCCAGCCTCTCCGTAGCTCACCGAATACACCAGGTTTTCCCCGGCCGGAACTCCCGCGGGCAGGAGCAACAGGCAACCGAAGATCAGTAGAACTTTTTTCACAACCCGCCCATCTGGTCCTTTGGCTTCCGCTTTCCAAACTCTTCA
>JACOSF010000142.1 GCA_016179005.1 Acidobacteriota bacterium
CAGTACCGTGGACGACCTCTACAAGTGGGACCGGGCGCTTTACGGCGAGAAGCTGCTGAACAACGCCACGAGGCAGAAAATGTTTACCGAGCACGTCGAAGGCGTGGGATACGGATGGTTCATCCGTAAGGGGAAGCGCCGACTGGTGGCCAGCAGCGGCAGATCCCCCGGCTTTTCCGCAAACCTCGACAGGTTCCTGGACGATGATGTGTGCGTGATCGTTCTTTCTAACCTGTACACCAGCATCACCCAGAGCATGGCGCCCGATCTGGCGGCCATTTTCTTCGGTGAAGAGCGCAAGCCCTTGATTCCACCCGCACCAGTTTCCGTCAGCAAGACACTGCTCGACACTTATGCGGGCCGCTATCAGTTTGGCGAAGACTTTGTCTTTAATCCCAGGATGGTTGCCGAAGTAAAGCGGGAAGGCGATGGGCTGGTGCTGATCTCCGGTGGTGGAGGCGGCACAAGCTATCTGATTGCGCAGGCCGAAAACAGATTTCTGGACCGCCTGTACGGCGGCATCGTCACTTTTTCCAGCGGTGAGAATGGCAAGATCGCGCGGATGAATTGGAACTTTGGAAGAGACTACAAGGCAAACCGAATCGACTAGCCCTGATCTTGCGGGCCTCCGTGGGCGACGCGGTGAACGTCGAGGCGGACAGGCTGGAAAGCCTGTCCTACGAAGGCAGGCCTTTGCGGAAAGGGCTGCGGACGAGAATCCAGGCGACTACCGCGAAGACAATCAGCGAGAGCCGGCCGCCGAATTCGGTGAAGACGTGCAGCTCAGTGGCGCCGGTAAAGAGTTTGGTAAAGGAAAAATCGGGATAGTTCCGCCACTGGGCGAAGATGAAGCCCACGGAAAGCAGGATCGCCAGGATGGCTTCGCCGGCGATGAGGCCGGAGGCGAGCAGGGTGCCGCGCTGCTCGAAGACGTCTTTCGCTGCTGCGGAAAGTTTGCGCTGCGCGGCGATGCGGTCGGCGAGCCACTTCAACATGCCGCCGACAAAAATGGCGGCGGTGGTCTCGAACGGCAAGTACATGCCCACGGCGATGAGCATGGGCGCGGGCGCGTCAATCATGATGAGCGCGATGCCGAAGACGCAGCCCATCAGCACGAGTCCCCAGGCCATCTGACCGGCGACGATGCCGCTGGCGAGTGTGGCCATCAATCCGGCCTGCGGCGCGGGCAGAGCGCGCGAGCCGATGGTGTACGTGCCGTGCAGCGCGAGGATCGGCCACATCAGAAAAAATGCCAGCACGGCTACGCTGATAATTTCCGCCACCTGCATCTTCCACGGAGTCCCGCCGAGTAAATATCCCGCTTTCAAATCCTGAATCAGGCTGCCGGCCACGGAACATGCGATGCAAACTACCGAGGCCACACCGAGCACCGCGGCCACGCCGCTCGCGCCGCGCACGCCCACGCCCACCATGAGCAGCGCCGCGACAACCAACGCCGTCAGGGTGAGGCCGGAGACAGGCTGGTTGCTGCTGCCGATTAATCCCACGAGATAGCCGCCGATGGCGGCGAGCACGAAACCGGTAACAGTCATCACCAGCGCGGCGAGCGCGGCCACCCACCAGCGGCCGGTGAAGCGGTAGTAGATAACGAAAATGGGAATCACCAGAGCGACGATGGAGAGCGCGACCCACTTGAGCGGGATGTCCAGGTCCAGGCGGCCGAGGCCGGAAGCGCCCGTGGACTGCTTGGCCGCGCCGAGCGCGCCGCGAATGGAGGCGAGCAGCGATTCGCGCATGGTGTAGAGCGTATATACCGCGGCCACCAGCATGGTGCCGACGGCGATGGGTCGCACGATGTTGAACCACACGGTGTAGCTGATGGCGTCCCAGGCGATAGGCTGGCCGGGTGCGGCGCCGAGGCGGCGCGGCAAGTCGGGATCAATGAACAGCACCAGCGGAATCAGCAGCCACCAGGCGATGGCTGTGCCGGAAAAATTGATGGCCGCAAGGCGCGGGCCGATGATGTAGCCGATGCCCATCAGCGCGGGCGAGGCCAGCGGCGAACCGTAGGGCACGGCGCCGGTGTGAGCCACTTCCGTGGCGGCGGCCGCCGATGCCGGCTCAAAACGCGGCATCACCACGCGCGGGAGCTGTACAAAGCCATTGATGTTCTCGCGGAAAAGCTGGAAGCCGCGGCTGTTGGTGAAGAACTGAAGCAGGGCGCCGATGCCCATGGCGCCGAAAACAAAACGCGGGGCTTCCGTGTCGCCGTGCTGGCCGGCCTTGACGACTTCGGCGCAGGCGGTGGCTTCGGGAAACGGCAAGTCGGAATCCACGCACAACGGGCGGCGAAGAACAATGATGAAGAAAACACCGAGCAGCCCGCCGGCCAGCATCAGCCAGATGGCGTCCCACAAATGCGCGCGAAGGTCCGGCCAGAGGCCGGCGAGAAAAAACGCGGGGATGGTGAAGGCGACGCCGGCGACGAGCGCTTCGCCGACAGAGGCCGAGGTGCGCGTGATGTTCTGCTCGAGCACCCCGCCGCGGAGCATCGGCAGGCGAAACAGCGCAATGGCAATCACCGCCGCGGGAATGGTGGCGGCGATGGTCTGGCCAGCACGCATAGCCAGATAGGCGTTGGCCGCCCCAAACAGCGCGGAGAGCAGTACGCCGGCGACGATGGCCTTCAGCGTAAGCTCGGGCTCGCGGGAATCCTGCGGGACATAGGGTTTGAAATCCTTGGTCATCGGGGCCTCAGGAAAAAACGAAAAGCGGAAAATGAAAAGCGAAGTGCAAAGCGGCGTCAAGCCGCCGCACTCCAAAGGGCGGACACTCCCGAAGCTTCGGGAGGTGCGTCCCTACGACAGTGGAAATCATGAAAGCACGTCCAGCGCGGGGATGCGCTCGTCCTGCAAGCGGAAGTTGCGGAGAAACGGCTCAGAGGCGGCTTCGAACTCGGCCCAGGTGCCGAAAAAAGCCACGCGGCCTTCGTGGAGAAAAACAAGGCGGTCGGCGAGTTTTCTGGCCAGATGCGTGTCGTGCGTGACAACGAGCGAGGTGTTGTGCAGCTTGACCTTGAGCTTGCGAATGAGGTCGCCGACGTGCGCGGCCATCAGCGGGTCCACCATGGTGGTGGGCTCGTCGTAAAGGATGGCTTCGGGGTCCTGCGCCAGCGCGCGGGCAATGGCTACAGCGCGCTTCATGCCTGTGCTGAGCTCGGCGGGAAGCTTGTCGGCAAACTCGGCGACTTCGTGCATCTCCATGAGTTCGCCGACACGGGACGCGACGCGCTCGGGGTCGTCGCCGCGGGACTCCCTGGGGAAGGCGATATTTTCCGCAACGCTGAGCGAATCAAAAAGCGCGCCGGACTGGAAGACCATGGCCACGCGGCCGCGGATTACGGCGAGTTGCGACTCGCTCCAGCCGGTGATGTCTTGCCCGGCGACGAAGACGCGGCCAGCGTCGGGCTGGAGAAAACCGAGAACGTGCTTCAGCGAAACGGATTTGCCCACGCCACTGCGGCCGAGAAGCACGCAGGTTTCGCCGCGGTTGACGAAAAAGCTGACGTTGTCCAGCACGACGAAATCGTCGAAGGCTTTGGTCACACCGCGGAATTCGATGTAATGCTCGGTCATTTGTACCAAAGAGCCGGCACGATGCCGGCGCTACAACTGCCCGCCTGAAGGCGGGCGCTACAAAAGGCGGTGGGATGAACCCCCCGCTACAACCCATGCCCGCCTAAAGGCGGGCGCTACGGTCCAAAGGCGGGGGGATAAACCCCCCGCTACAACCCATGCCCGCCTAAAGGCGGGCGCTACAACTTCGCTTCGAGGCGGGGGGATGAACCCCCGCTACAACCCATGCCCGCCTGAAGGCGGGCGCTACAGCTTCGCTTCGAGTCCAAAGGCGGGGGGGATAAACCCCCCGCTACGATTCGAGCCGAGCGCGCGCTTCAGCGAAGTCAGCCGGCGAGTTCATATTCTTGAACAAGCACCCGTCGGAATCAAACGCTTTCCACTCTTCGTGCGGCAAGGTTTCTATCATAAGTCCGGCCAATCCGTCGGTGACTTTTCGCACGCCATGTTCCAGGGCTGCGGAAATCACCGGGGCGCAGCGCGCATGGTACATGGCGCAAAGCGGCTCGGGGCCGCGCTCGCTTTCGGGGAGCAGCACGTCGGCACGCGAAGCCAGCGCGCGGGAAATGAGAAACTCGAGCCACGCCGCGGTCAGGTAAGGCAAGTCGCAGGCGACAACCAGATTCCACGGCATTCGTGAGATGCGCAGCGCGGTGGCGATACCGCCCAGCGGGCCGAGGCCGGGGACGTCGTCGGGAACCACGGCAAGGCCGAGCGGGGCGCAGCGCGCGGGGTCGCCGATGACGGTCACCGAAGCGACGAGCGGATCGAGAAGGCGCGCGGCGCGAAGAAGCAGCGGCTGGCCGGCGAGTTCGAGCAGAGCCTTGTCCGCGCCCATGCGGGAACTGGAGCCGCCGGAGAGGATGAAGGACTGGACCTGGTCAAATTTGGTCATGGGTTCTTGGATTGAGTGATTGAGTGAATGGTGATTGAGTGATTGAAATGCGGGCGAAACACAGCATACGCGTTCTCTGAAATCGCTCAATCATAAATGACTCAATCACTCAATTGTTGTACCACGCAGCGCCGATGCCACAGAGGGCGCAGCAAGCAGCACCCCTACAAATTCTCAGCAGCGGATTTGCCGGGGCGGCGGATGCCGAGCTCGCGCAATTTTTCCTGCAAGCTCTGGCGGTGCAGGCCGACCGCGGCGGCGGTGCGCGAAACGTTCCAACTGTGCTCTTCGAGTTTTCTTGTGAGATAGGCGACTTCGAACTTGCGCTTGGCTTCGCGGAAGTCCGCCTCGCTCAGAAAAACATCGGCGCCATCTTTCGCGGCGCGGCCGGCGAGCGGCAGGCCGGCGCGGATTTCTTCCGGCAAATCGCCGGCGGTGATTTCTTCGCTGCGCGCGAGGACGACGCTGCGCTCGAGCGCGTTTTTCAACTCTCGGACATTGCCCGGCCAATCGTAGCGCTCGATGAGCGCGAGCGCGTCAAGCGCGAGGCGCGCCGGGCGGCCGTGGCGCGCGGAGTGCAAGCGGAGAAAGGCGTCGGCGAGCAGCGGGATGTCTTCTTTGTGCGCGCGGAGAGGCGGGAGATCGAGCGTGACGACGCGCAGGCGGAAGTAGAGATCCTCGCGGAAACGGCCGGCGGCGATTTCCGCGGCGAGATCGCGGTGCGTGGCGCTGATGACGCGGACGTCCACGGCGACGGATTGCGTGCCGCCGAGGCGCTCGATCTGGCGGCTTTCGAGCGCGCGGAGGACTTTGGCCTGCGTGACGGGATTCATGTCGCCGATTTCATCGAGAAAAATCGTGCCGCCATCGGCGAGCTCGAATTTTCCTTTTTTTTGCGAGGCAGCGCCGGTGAATGCGCCCTTCTCGTGGCCGAACAGCTCGGACTCGATGAGGCTTTCCGGCAGGGCGGCGCAGTTGACGGCGACGAAGGGTTTTTCCGCGCGCGGCGAACGATGGTGAATTTCCTGCGCGAGAAGATCTTTGCCGGTGCCGCTCTCGCCGAGGACGAGCACCGTGGCGTCGGTGGGCGCAACGCGGTCGGCGAGTTCGAAGACGCGGCGCATGGCGGCAGTCTTGCCAAGCATCGGGCCGAATTCGCCTTCGGTGACCAAGCGCTGGCGGAGGCGCTGATTTTCCTCGCCGAGCTCAATCAGTTTGACCAGGTTGCCCACGCGGCGGCGGAGTTCTTCGATGTCGAAACCTTTGACCAGATAATCCGCAGCGCCGAGCTGCAGGGCTTCGACGGCGGGCCGAGCAGAATCGAGCGCGGTGAGAACCAGCACGGGCTGCGGGTAGTCGTGTTCGCGCATCCAGCGGAGCAGGTCGAGGCCGCCTTCGCCGGGCATGACCAGATCGAGCAAAATGACGTCGGGCTTTTCACGAGGCAGCGCTTCGCGCGCGGCGGCGACGCTATCGGCTTCGGCGATGCGATATTTGTGCTCGAGCGCGCGGCGGGTGGCGTAGCGCGCGTTGGGTTCGTCGTCGATGATCAAGATCGTTCGCATGGCACAACCTCGAAACAGGGTACTCGATATTCGATATTCAAAGACCCCAAGAGAGATGCTTCGTCCGCCTGGGCGGACTCAGCATGACAACAAAGAGGGCGGGCTAACGCCCGGCCCCTACAGGCTTCAACATCACGACGAAGCGGGTGCCGCCCGCCGCGGGAGGCACGGGGCTTTCGCAGTCGATGGTGGCGCCGATTTCGGCGAGGCGCTTTTCGACGATGGCCACGCCCGGTGGCAGCGCTTCGATGGCGTTGACGATGAGATTGGAAAGCACGTCGCTCAGTACCTCCTCGGTTGCAGCGGCTTCTGCTTTTTCCGAAGCACCCTCGAGAGTGAGCGAAACGCCGCGACGCTCGGCTTCGTGCTGCAAGAGAGAGACGGTCTGCGTGGCGACGGCAGCGACGTCAACGACCGCCGCCGTGATGCCGCTCGCGGCGCGCACGGCGGGCTTGGCGTAGCGCAGGAGCTGCGTAAGCTTCGTGTTGAGGCGGTCCACTTCGGCGATGGCCTTTTCGCAATCGGGGCGCGCGGAGGCGGGCAGGCCGGGATTTTCAAGCTGGAGCTGCAACAGAGTTTTGATCGAGCTGAGCGGATTGCGAAGATTGTGCGAAACGCTGGCGGCCATCTGGCCGAGCAGGGCGAGGCGCTCGCGCTCGGCGAGCTCGCGTTCGAGGCGGAGCTTTTCGTCGAGGAGGCGGCAGAGGTCAATCGCGGCGGGAAGCTGCTCGGCGAGGTAGTCGAGCGCGGCGTGAGTTTCGCCAGAAAGCGCTTGGCCGAAAAAGTAGGCTTCGAGGACGCCGATTTCGGCGGGGCCATTACGAAGAACGAAGCGCTGGGCGTTTCCGGAAACAGTGGCGGGGCGCGCGGGGCCGTCGTGCAAGGAGATGCGCACGCCGGAAAGAGAAAACGATTCGCGGATGCGCGATTCGGCAAGAGCGATGAGTTCCGCCAAATTGCCGGCGCGAGCGACGTGCTGAATTTCCGCGGTGAGGCGCTGGAGCTGCTCGGCTTCGGCGCGAAATGCGCGCTGGAGGACCTTTCCCACTCTCCGCTGAAGGGGTCCGAAGAAAACCACCAGAACAAAAATGAGCACGCTGCGCGTAGCAACGGGCGGGAAATAGGGTTCGAGCCATTCGCTGATCCTCTGCGCGAGCGTGAGATAGAGCAGAGCAAGAAACGCGAGTGAGACGGTGATGACAAGGTTGCGCTGAACGCCGACGGCCAGAAAGCGATTGCGGATGATGTAGTAGCCCAACAGTGCGCCGGGAATAAGCATGAGGAAGTAGAAAGCTCGGCTCCCTGCGCCGAAAGCAAACGCGACGGCAAACGTGGCAGCCAGAGCCAGATGAAGGCGGGTAAGCGACACACGGTTTTCGCTGCGCGCAAAGAACAACTGCATCAGGACCGACAAACAAAATGCCAAGGAAAACCAGGGAAAGAACTGCCAGGTTTCCATAGAGTGAAGTGAAATGAATTCCCGTGGGTCGAGCTTGAGAAACAGTTTACCCACGAGAGCCAATTCGAATATTGCGGGCAAATAGAAGACTCCGATGATCAAGTAGATCCATCGCGGGATCTGCCCTTTCTTCAGGCGCCGCAAATACTCAAAGTGAACATGAACCAAGAGTGGCGGAAATAGAGCTGCTCCAATTGCTGTGATTGTTCCGGCCAAAACCGCACTGAACGCCGGAATCGATGCGCCCCGATGCAGGAAGTAGATGAAATATATGTCGATATTCAATTGAAGAAGCTTGCCCGCGTAAATGAGAAAGGTGGCGATCCCGGTCAAGAAAAGGACGACTTCAAAAGGCCTGCGGCGGCGAAGGCCAGCGAACAAAGTCAGGAGAAAAAGGTAAAGAACAGTTCCGGCGGTAAAGACGATGAGAAAGACGATTTGTGTAGCTGAGTACATCGTAGGTGCCGGGCCTTCAGGCGAATCCCGATCTGCTCCTTGCTGCGAATAGTAGCCTCGTGGGAGAAGCAACTCAAGAACCAAGTGCAAGGAAAAGGCGACAATGCGTAAGCGGTTGAAACATCGTGGCTTAGGATGCGAGTTGAGGCGAGCGAGTGAATTCTGAGGTGATGTCTAAAGGCTTGACATGAAGGGAGTTTGTGATATATTAGCACTCGTCTCTGAGGAGTGCTAAGCAGACAATGGCGCTCCTTCTGAACGAAACTACCTGAGCAAACCACCGGAGGTAAAGGACGATGGCAGTAAAAGTGACTCCCCTGCATGACCGCGTAATCATCAGAAGGATTGAAGAGAAAGAGTCCGTGAAGGGCGGCATCATCATCCCCGACACGGCCAAAGAGAAACCGCAGGAGGGCGAAGTAATCGCCGTCGGTGCGGGCAAGCTGGAAAAGGGCCAGCGGGTACCGATGGATGTCGAAGTCGGCGACCGCGTGCTCTTCGGGAAATACAGCGGCACGGACATCAAGCTGGACGACGAAGACTACCTGATCCTTCGCGAGGAAGAAATCCTGGCGAAGCTGGGCGGGGCAGCGAAGGCGGCGAAGAAGTAGTGGCGAGTGGTGAGTGACGAGTGGCGAGAAAGAAACACCCACCCGCCAACGGAGATTTTCTTAGAAGCAGAATTTCCTGGCAAAAGCTGGGAGCAGAATTCGAAATCATCGAGGAGGAAGAAGGAACATGGCAAAGCAAATCGTAACTGGTGAGAATTCCCGCCAGGCGATCCTGCGTGGCGTCAACGTACTGGCCGATGCGGTGAAAATTACGCTGGGGCCGAAGGGACGCAACGCGGTGATCGAGAAGAAATTCGGCGCGCCGGTGATTACCAAGGACGGCGTGACGGTGGCGAAGGAAATCGAGCTGCAAGACGGGCTGGAAAACATGGGCGCGCAGATGGTGCGCGAAGTCGCGTCGAAGACATCCGACGTGGCCGGCGACGGCACCACGACGGCGACCGTGCTGGCGCAGGCCATCTTCCGCGAAGGCGTGAAGACGGTGGCGGCCGGCGCGAGCCCGATGGCGCTGAAGCGCGGCATCGAGAAGGCCGTGGAAGTGGCGTGCGAGGAAATCAAGAAGCTGCACCGCGACGTCAAGGGCGACATGATCGCGCAGGTGGGCACCATCTCCGCGAACAACGACAAGCAGATCGGCAGCATCATCGCCGA
>JACOSF010000143.1 GCA_016179005.1 Acidobacteriota bacterium
GCCCGCCGCGAGTTGCTGCGAAAGCATACGAAGCGGACGCTGCACTTTTTGCAGCACGGTGCGGTTGCGCCGCGTGGTGCGGTCCATGCCGGCGCGCAAATAGTCAAACACTTCATCAAAGCGTGCAAAGTCCCGCGCCGGATCCGTGGGCGGCAATTCCGTATCGCCGTCGGCGATGCGGCGCAGACGCAGTTCGAGCCGCAGAAGGGCCTTGGCACTCTGCCGCGCTCCGGCGATTGCCAATGCGCCCCCCGCCACAGCGCCGGTCAACACAATCATCCACAACCGGAGGTGGAGAAGAAAGACGTTGTCCGCCAGCACCGCTTGAATGGCGGGATCAGGTTCCTTCGCCACCGACTGGCCCAAAGGCATGAACACGGCAAGCGGCAGCACGACGACGAATACACCCAAGCACAACAAAATGGGCATCAGCCAGCGGAGATCCGAGCCTGGCAATCCCAGCAGTGGTGGGTCTGCAGGCGATTGCTGAGCCGGAGCCGCGCCCGTGGATGGTGCTTGTTCATCCATAACGTCCTCGTGATTTGATTTGTCCTGCCTTGCGGACTCCGTGAATGGTGTTGCCCGGAGTCCTGACGCTGCGCAAGAAAGCTCCGCCGGCCTCTAACCTCCTACGTGATTCCGGCATAAGAACCTTACCCTCAGTTTATACCCAGATTCCTGGAAATGCAGCATTCACTCGTTCAGCGCGGGGCGGAGCAAGGCGACGGCGAAGTGCGCGAAGTGCGAGGCACCTTCGTCGAGCTGGAGCCAGCGCACGGCGCAGTGCTCCTGCAAATACTTCGCTACCTTGGATTCGCTGATGTCGAGGTGCTCAGCGAGACGCCCGCGGATGGACTCACCGCGCTCACGTCCGCGCTGGCCTTGCACGAGGATGCGCAGAGCGATGCGCAAGGTCGCGCAGGCTTCGACGTAATAGTAGGTGGTCAGATCGGAATCGGAGAGCAGCAGCACGCCCGGGCCGGCCGGAGCGGAGTCGTGATCGCCGGTGCTGTGCGGCGGAGCCGCAATCAGGCGGCGCAATTGGGATTCGAGCTTGGCGGAACGCGAGGCCAGCGCGGGGTCGCCCGCCTTGGAGCGGCTAGCCAGTGCCGCTTCGATGGAAATGGGTCCGGGCTCGACTTCGTGCTCGGGCGCGCTGGTGCTTTGCGGGACGCGGCGCGGCTCGCGGCGCGGCTCGGGACGCGGGCGCTCTTCCCGCTGGACCGGAGCGGGTGGCGGCGCGACTGCGGCCTGTGGCGCAATTCCTTCGCGCGTTCCTCCCCGGCGGCGCCCACGGCCTCCGCGGCGCCCGCGGCGACCATGCTTGCCTGCGGGCAGGCCCGGCGCCGGGGCTGCATCCGGCCGAGGGGAGCGTTCCGGTTGCGACTCGCGTGCGGAAGATTCCGGTTCTGCTTCGGCAAAAATCACGTGAGCGAAAGCAAGCTGTGATTCGCCTTCCTCGGCGGCAACAGCAGCCGGGATTTTGGGACCGGGTGCGGCGGGGGCTTCGAAAGGAGGCGCGGAGGATTCGGCGGGCCCGGTTTCCATCGGCATAGCGGGCACGGGAGCACCGAGGCGCACCAGCGCTTCTTCGGCTTTCTTCCTCCAGCCGGTGCGACGGAAGCGCTCGAAGGCTACGGTGTAGCACGTCACGGCGTCGTCATTGGCGCCGGCCTTTTCGTGCAACTTGGCCAGCTCGAAGGCGACCATCGCATCGCGCGTGTGGTCGAAGAGCTCGGTCATTTTCACCACTGCGTCGGGAGCGGAGCGGGCCTTCCGGATGCGTGCCTGAATCTGTCGCCAATCAGCCATGGCCAAGTATTGTAGCAGCCGGAAGCTGCGGCGGGAAGCCAAGCGGGAGGAATTAGGCCGGCAGGTGCACGCGGATAGAAAGCGGTGGCGGGATGCCGGTCTTCCTCGTTGACAGGGCAAACGCGTGTGTGATTCTATGGGGCGGTAGTTTCCCTCTCGGTAAATATGCAAAGATGAAGAACCCCTTGAAACGAACCCTCTCCTTGATTCTGATGTTTTCCTTTCTGTGGACGCCGCTGGCCGCCGCGGCCGTGCGCGGCAAGGCGGCCCGCTATGTAGGCGGCACCCTGTCCGTCTTCAAAGATGCCGTCAATGGAACCTGGGACATGGCGGAAAGTGAAGTCGTGTTTTCCGCGGACAAAGGCGGTGCGAAAGTAGGCATTCCCTACGCAAAGATTGAAACGATTGAGTACGGGCAAAAGGCGGGAAGGCGAGTCGGCGTGGGGGTTTTGGTGAACCCGCTTTTTCTTCTTTCCAAGAAACGAAAGCATTTTGTTTCCATTGCCTATCTGGACGAGAATGGCAAAAAGCAGGGCGCGGTGTTTGAGCTGGCGAAAGGCATTGTGAAAGAAAGCCTGACCACGCTGGAGTCCAAGAGCGGGAAGAAAGTGGAGTACGAATCGGACGAAGCGAAGAAATACCTCGAAAAACAGTAGTTCGGAGGCAAAGTTGCCGAGGAAATCCGTGGCGGTGGTCCTGATCCTTGCGTTCTTCTGGCTGCCGCTGGCCGAAGCGTCGGTGAACAGCGGCGAAGCAATGTACGTCGGCGGCACAATTGCCGGCTTGCCCGAGGCCACAATGGGGAAGCTCGATACGAAGTCGGACAAGGTGCTGGTGTTCGAGTCGCCCAAGGGACGGTTTGAGATCGCCTACGAAAACGTGACCTCGCTCGAGTACGGGCAGAAGGCCGGGCGGCGCGTGGGAGTGGCCATTGTAATCAGTGTGTGGGCACTTTTTTCCAAGAAGCGGAAACACTTCCTGACGATCGGGTTCACCGACGACAACGAAAAGCCGCA
>JACOSF010000024.1 GCA_016179005.1 Acidobacteriota bacterium
GTGCTGAACGGCATTTTTCAAGACGGCGTGGATGTCGGCAACAATTACGAGCTCACCACTGCCGAATTTGACGAAGCCTTCACCCATGAATTCGGCCACTTCGCCGGCCTCGACCACTCCCAGATCAACGTCAGCGTGTTCAACGGAAATCCCGGTGCCTGTTCCGCTGATAACCTCGCCGGGCTGCCCTTGATGTTTCCGGTCCTCTTTTGCCAGGCCCGTGCAACAGCCGGCCTGCCGATTCTCTCTCCCGACGACCTCGCTTGGATTTCGCGTCTCTATCCGGAAACCAGCTCTGGCCCGGGCCAGACGCCTTTCAATAGTTCCTACGGCACCATTCGCGGCACTATTTATTTCTCCGACGGCGTTTCCCAAGCCCAGGGCGTCAACGTCATTGCCCGCCGCGTCAGTGACGGCAACGCGCTCAACGGCGACGAAGTTTCCCAAGCCCAGGGCGTCAACGTCATTGCCCGCCGCGTCAGTGACGGCAACGCGCTCAACGGCGACGAATCCAAGCGCATCGCCTTCTCCGCCGTCTCCGGCTATCGCTTCACCGGCCGCCCCGGCCAGAGCGTCACCACCAACAGCCCTCCCAGCAATTTCGGCTCGCGTGATCCCCAGCTCATTGGCGTCTACGAGATCCCCGTCACCCCGGGCACTTACACCGTCCAGGTCGAATCGATCCATTCCGGTTTCGCCTTTGGCTCGAGCGTCGGCCCCGTGGACCCACCCATCGCCAACCCGGGCCTCGACGAGTTTTGGAACACTGGAGAATCCGCAACCGACTCGCCTTCTCTCTCGAGCACCATTACCGTCGCCGTCGGCCAGACCGTCAGCAACATTGACATCATTCTGAATGGCACAGCCTCGCGCTTCGACGCCTTTGAAAGCGCCGAACTCTGGCAGCCGGATTCGCTGCCTCAATGGCTCCGCCGCGGAAAGTCGCCGCAGGAGTTGCTCGCCACATGAACTCCTCGCACAAACGCGATTCTTCGCCCAGCGCAAGCACTGCGTACGGCACTTTTCTTGCCTTGGCACAATTTGCCGCTCTGGCTTTGCTTGTGCTCTCTCTCTCCTGCGGTGGCGGCGGAGGAAGCAGCGGAGGCGGACCACCTCCTCCTCCGCCTGGGCAATCTCTGACGATTACGACCACCTCCCTGCCAGACGGGTGGACTGGAGAGCCGTATAGCGCAACTCTGCAAGCCATCGGCGGCAGCGCTCCGTACACGTGGCGGGTACTCCCGCCGCCTCCGCCACCCGGCCCCGTCATGTGGCT
This sequence comes from Acidobacteriota bacterium, assembly GCA_016179005.1. Taxonomy (GTDB): domain Bacteria; phylum Acidobacteriota; class Terriglobia; order Acidiferrales; family UBA7541; genus JACQDE01. Next base: position 1,277 of record JACOSF010000024.1, read on the forward strand.
GCACGCCGGGCTGACGCTAAGCGCTTCCGGCGTCATCTCCGGCGCGGCCACCGAATCAGGCACGTACGGCCCGGTCTTCGAGGTCAAAGACTCCGCGGGACGCGCGGCGACTAAACAAATCTTGTTGAGGATTCTACTGAATGTAACTTTCAATCCCAGTCCATTTCCGGAGGCCATTGCTGGCCGGTTCTACTGGGAAAGAAAAGAGGTCTGGGGAGGAGAAGGCCCATTCACATTCACCATCACCTCGAATTCGCAACCCGTTCCAGTGGGTCTAAGTGTCGTGTACTCTCTGACTACTGGGGTCACCATCACTGGCATTCCGGCCACGGCGGGCACCACGCATCTCGAGTTTTCAGTGCGGGATGAAACCAGACTGCACACCGCAACACAGGCCTACGACTTTCGCGTTGTGAGCCCTCTCCTCATCGCTCCGTCTTCGCTTCCTGCTGCGGGGGTCGGTTTTCCCTACAACGTCACCTTGGCGGTGGGCGGTGGCACTCCTCCCTACACCTGGGGCACTGCCAACGGCATTCCGTCCCCGCCCCCGGGACTTACATTTGACCCGGCAACGGGAATTTTAAGCGGCACACCTACCACGGCCGGAAATTTCGTGACGTTTCTTTCAGTCAAAGACTCCGGCTCGCCGCCACAAACTGCGTACGCAGGCTCGGGCGTTTGGGTCGTCGATCGGCTGACGATTACGAAACCACGGATGAAAGACGGAGTTACAGGCAAAGTCTATCCGGGCGACACGATGGAAGCGGCCGGAGGCCAGCCACCGTTTACCTGGAGCAACGTCCCACAGCAGTACGCACCGAATAATTTGCCCCCGGGCATCTCGCTGGCAGCAGAAGGAAGCCTCTCCGGCCAGCCGACGACCTCCGGAACGTACTTTCCCGTTATTGAAGTGCGCGACTCCTCGAATCCGCCGCGTGTTGCCACAAGTTCGCCATTGGTCGTGATCTCACCTCCCCTCGCGATTGCGACCACGAGCCTCCGCGACGGCATCGAGAATTTGCAATATTCTGCGGACATAGGTTTCACCGGGGGCGCGCTTCCGTACACCTCGCGAATTAGTTCGGGCAGCCTCCCGCCCGGCCTGATCTACATTCCCAGTCAATTCACAGTGTATTTTATTCCCGCGCGCATTTACGGCCCGTTGTCCGGCGTGGGAACGTATTCATTCACAGTGGCGGTCACCGATTCATCCGTGCCGCCCGACGTGGTGGCTCAGCCCTTTACCATCCGCGTCGTTCCGCAGCTCGTATTCAATCCTCCCGCGTCTCTCCCCGATGGACTCGAAGGCACTCCGTACACCGCCGCGCTTAGCGCAACCGGCGGCGTGCCCCCGTACCATTGGAGCACCGTCTCAGCTCCGAGCGGGCTTTCTATCGATTCTGCAACGGGAGTCTTGAGCGGCACTCCTGACCAGCCGTGGCCGAGCAGCGTTGGGATTCGAATGTCGGACTCCACTGTTCCCCCGCAATCGGTCACGCGCTATGTTCCACTCAAAATTATTGAAAAGCTCCGGACCTCGACCACGTTGCCACCACTGATTGTCGGAACGCCAGCGCACATTCAACTTGGCGCCAGCGGCGGTACTGCGCCGTATCGCTGGACGCTCGTGTCTGGCGATTTACCCGCCGGGCTGAGCTTCGCCACATCCACAGGAGATATCACAGGCACGCCATCGTCTGCCGATTCGCAAACCTTTACGGTGAAACTTGAGGATTCCGGAACCACCTTCCCACAATCCGTGCAGCAAGCCCTCACATTGTCTACCGTGACGACACAAGGTCGCAACGACAGCATCGCCAGCGCAACGCCCCTCTCCAACGGAACCTATTACCTCTCCCTCAGTCCTGCCGACGACAGCTCCGGCGCGCTCAATCCGGACAACGACTATTTTTCCGTCACCGCCAATCCCGGTATGGTCGTGGGCGTGGTTATCCGCGCCGAATTGCTCACTCCGTCGAGTCCCATGGATTCTGTCATCGAGTTGGTGGATGCGAATGGCCAGCGCCTCATCGGGTGTGAGTTCGCGCCAAACGGCATCGGTTTCTATTCGTACTGTCTAAATGACGACGACTACTCGCGAAGCACGCTTGATTCGGCGCTGTACTACAAGGCCCCCGGCTCGCCGGGCGGCGCGCCGGTCACGTTTTACGTCCGCGTGCTCGACTGGTCGGGTATGGCCCGTCCCGATTTTCGCTATTCCATTACCATTTCCGGCGCCAACTGAATCGGTTGTGCCATGATGCTGTGCGCGGCGGCGCGCCACTCGGCAAGGTACAATGGTTGGCATGGCCATCCGCCTCATCGGCATTGATATTGACGGCACGCTTCTCGACAGCAATTGGCAATTGCCCGACGCCAACCGCAAGGCCATTGCCGAAGCCGCCGCGCGCGGCATTGAAGTCGCTCTTGTTACCGGCCGGCGTTTTGATTTCGCCATGCCCATTGCTAGTCAGCTCGAGTGTCCGCTCACGCTCATCGTCAACAACGGTGCGCTCATTAAATCCCAGGACGGCACGACGCACCTGCGCCATCTGCTCCCGCGCGAAACCGCT
>JACOSF010000025.1 GCA_016179005.1 Acidobacteriota bacterium
CCCGCTTCCCCGCCCGGCCTCAGCACCCGAAAAATCTCTCGTAACCCCGCCTCATAGTTCGCAAGATTGCGGAATCCAAACGCCGCGGTCACCAGGTCGCAGCTCCCATCCGGAAAGGGCAGATTCAGCGCATCCGCTTCGACGTACTGTTGCGGCCCTGCCCCGGAATGTTTCTTCCGCGCCAGACACAGCATGGGGTGCGCAAAATCACTGCCCCACACCTGCGCCCCTTCCCTGCCGCTCCGCCGCGCTTCCTTCCACAGCGCCAATGTTAGATCGCCCGTGCCGCAGCACAAGTCCAGCACCCGCGCATCTGCGTGCGCCAAGATGTGTTGAAATCGCCGCGCCGCGCGTTTACGCCACAGGATGTCGAGGTTAAATGAGAGCACGTGGTTCAATAAGTCGTAGCGCGGCGCGATGCGCGAAAACATTTCGCGCACAAACTTCCCAGCCTCGCGTTCGTCGCGAATTCCCGCCGGCCGAGTGCCGGGGACCGGACCTCGAGTTGGCGACGGAGGTGTCAGCGGCTACGGCTCCCACTTCCAGTTACTGTACTGCTCGCGCAAGCGCGACTTCAGAAATTTCCCCACCGATGTCCGCGGGATCTCCCCCGCGAACACAATCGCATCCGGCAGTTGCCACTTCGCAAACCGCGCCGCCAGAAATTCGCGCAATTCCTCCTTACCCACTTGCGCCCCGTTGCGGCACACCACCACCGCCAGCGGCCGTTCCTGCCATTTCGGATGCGGCACGCCGACCACCGCGGCCTCCTGCACCGCGGGATGGTTCATCAGCGCGTTCTCCAGATCCACCGAGCTGATCCACTCTCCGCCCGACTTGATCAAGTCTTTCGCGCGATCCGCGATGCGGATGCACCCGTTCGGATAGATGCTCACCACGTCGCCGGTGCGGAACCAGCCGTCTTCCGTCCAGCGGTCCTGCGCCTCGGGCATATTGAAATAGCTTTCGGCGATCCACGGCCCGCGAATGTGCAGTTCGCCGAGCGACTGGCCATCCCACGGCACCTCGCGCTCCTGCGCCTGTGCTTCTGCCGCCTGCTTTCTCTCCTCTGGATCCACGTGGCTCATCGTGGCCAGCGGCGTCGTCTCCGTCATCCCCCAGCCCTGAAAAATGCGTATGCCGTGCGGGTCAAGATTGCGCATCAGCGATTCCGGCACGGCCGAGCCTGCGGAAAGCACGCGCAGTCCCGCCGGGACTTTCCATCGTCCCGCATGCTTGTCCAGCGCGTCACACACTCCGATCCACACCGTCGGCACTCCGTTGGCCAGCGTCACCTCTTCGGCGCAGATCAAGTCAAGCAAACTTTCGCCATCCACATTCGGCCCGGGAAACACGAGCTTCGCGCCCACCATCGTTGCCGTGTACGGAAAGCCCCAACCGTTGGCGTGAAACATGGACGACGCTTGCAGCACGCAATCGTTGAAGCTCATGGCGCACGCATCGGGCAGCGCCATGGCGAACGAATGCAGCACCATCGCGCGGTGGGAGTAGAGCACGCCTTTGGGCTTGCCGGTGGTGCCCGACGTGTAGCACATCGCCGCCGCGTCGTTCTCGCCCAGGTCCGGATACGCGAAGTCTCCCTTCGCTTCGGCCAGCATCGCGTCGTAGCTCTCGGGTCCTTCTGGCAGCGTTGTACCGGGAAATGAGTTCACCCACACGCGCTCGAAATTCACTTTGTCGCGGATTTTCGTGAGGATGGGCAGCAGCACATCGTCCACAATCAGAAACCGGTCTTCGGCGTGGTTCACGATGTACGCCAGCTCGTCCGGATGCAGCCGCAGGTTGAGCGTGTGCAGCACGCCCCCCGCCGCAGGAATTCCAAAGTAGGCTTCCAGGTGCGCCGAATGGTTCCACATCATCGTGGCCACGCGGTCGCCGCGCCGCAGCCCGGCGCGTTGCAAACCTTCAGCCAGTGCCCGCGCACGCCGGTGCAAATCGGCGTACGTTGTGCGCACGATGGACCGGTCCGGGCGCCGCGAAACAATCTCCACGCTCCCAAATACCTGCCGTGCCCGCTCCAGCAGCGGGATCAGCGTCAGGGGATACGCCATCATCCGGCCGTCCATTGCTAGCTCTTCCCTCTGGCTGCCAAATCCCGCCACGTACTCTTCACCAGGTTTTCCGGCACATCCTCCACCGTCTCCACAGCGCCGATGCGCTGTGCGAGCACCATTCGCAATCGCCCGCTGCGCGCTTTTTTGTCCGCACGCACCAATTCCACTAATCGCTCGGGCTTGATGGCCGGCAGTTTGGGCAGCGGCCCCACGCGCCGCACGAGCTGTGCGATCCGCGCCTCTTCCTCGGAAGCGAGCAGCTTCATGCGAACCGAGAGCTGCGCTGCGGCGATCATGCCCCAGCCCACTGCTTCTCCATGGAGAAACTTCCGGTAGCGCGTGGCCGCTTCCAGCGCGTGCGCGAAAGTGTGTCCAAAGTTGAGGATCTCGCGCAGCCCGCTTTCTCGCTCATCCGCGCTCACCACTTCCGCTTTTGCGCGGATGCACCGCTCGAGCACCCAGCTCAGCGCCGCCGGCCCTTGCCGCAAGACTTCTCCCAGCCGCCGCTCCAAAAATCGGAACAGCATTTCGTCGCCGATCACTCCGTACTTGATGGCCTCGTACAAACCTGCGCGGTACTGCCGCGCCGGCAACGTTTTCAGCATTTTCGGGTCAGTGATCACCAGCCTCGGTTGATGAAATGCTCCGACCAAATTCTTTCCTTCGGGCAGGTTCACTCCCGTCTTTCCCCCTATCGAGCTGTCCACCTGCGCCAGGAGCGTGGTGGGCACTTGCACGATGCGGATGCCCCGCGCGTACGACGCCGCCACAAATCCCGCCACATCGCCCACCACGCCGCCGCCCAGCGCCACAATCAGCGAGCGCCGGTCGGCCCCGGCCTGCGCCAGGCCGCGGCACAGCCGCTCCGCCGTCGCCAGGGTTTTCGATCTCTCCCGGTCGTCGAAGAGGATGGTCTTGGTCGCATGCGCTTGCTGGAGACTCTCTTCCACCAGACGTCCCCAGCGCCGCCACACCACCGGCGAAGAAATCAGAAATACGCTGCTGATCGGCTCCAGTGAGTCGAGCAACGCGCCGGAGCGTGCTGCGATACCGCGCCCGCTGACCACGGCGTAGGCTCCCGATGGCGTGTTGACAGTGAATTGCTTCATGGCATGGTTTGCCTGCGCTCACAACTGGCTACGAATCCGAGAATGTAACACAATGTTCACGACCGCGCTTTGTGCGGTCAACTCTCCGCCGCTTCCCACGCATGCGCTCCGCGTCGCTCTCCGTGGTTCGTGCTAACATACCCGCATCGCTCTTGTGAACCACGATGAAATCCGCCAGCCCCATTCACGTTGACTTCGCCATTGTCGGCTGCGGAATTGCCGGTCTGCGTGCCGGTGT
>JACOSF010000026.1 GCA_016179005.1 Acidobacteriota bacterium
CCAGCCGCCTTCGAGCTGCGCGATGTCATCGAGCAACTGGTCGGAGTACGCCGTAGTCTTCAGAAACCACTGCTCAATCTCGCGCGCTTCCACCGGAGTGTTTTCGTGACGCCAGCAAAATCCGTTCTCCGCCTGCTCGTTAGCCAGAACCGTCTGGCACTTCGGGCACCAATTCACCCGGCTGGGTTTGCGATAGGCCAGGCCACGCTCAAACATGCGCAGGAAGAACCACTGGTTCCAGCGGTAATACTCCGGCTCGCAGGTGGAAATCTCGCGGTCCCAGTCGTAGCTGAAGCCGAAGCGGCGGCAGGCGCGCTTCAATTCCTGAATATTCGTGTTGGTCCAGTCACGCGGGGGAATGCCGTGCTTGATGGCCGCGTTCTCCGCGGGCAGGCCGAACGAATCCCAGCCGATGGGATGCAGCACGTTGAATCCCTGCATCCGCTTGAAGCGGGCGATGGAGTCGCCGATCGTGTAGTTGCGCATGTGGCCCATGTGCAGCGTGCCGGAGGGATACGGCAGCATCTCCAGGACGTAATACTTGGGGCGCGCGGGATCCACCACGGCGCGGAACGCGCCCTGCTCGTCCCACAGCTTCTGCCACTTCGCTTCGATGGTTTGTGGTTCGTACTCCGGCACAGCCGGTTCACCTCTTCTTTTTGGCGACGCCGCGGCTTCGCGCGGCAGCCCGTTTCTTGCTCGAGGTTTTTCGCGCCGCCGGTCTTTTCCGTTTTTTCGCCCGGACACGGAAACCGTCGCGCGGCGCCGCGCTCCCCGCAGGAACAGGCGCGGGCTTGCCCGACAGCTTCCACAGCGTTCTCACGTTTTTCAAATCGTCGCCGGGCTTATCGATCGGCGTTTCCAGAATAAACGCGCGGCCCACGCCGCCAGCTGCAGGTTCTTTCTCCTGCCCCGCCGCGGCAGGCGCGAGCAGCGGATGGTTCAAAATCCTTCGGAACGCATCCAGGCCGATCTTGCCCTCGCCGATATGCTCGTGGCGATCCACGCGGGAAGCCAGCGGCGTCTTCGAGTCGTTGCAGTGAATGATGTACACGCGCGCCAGCCCCACCGTGCTCTGAATGGCCTGGAGTGTCTTGTCCAGCCCTTCAGCCTCGCGGATGTTGAACCCGGCGGCAAACATGTGCGCCGTGTCGATGCACACGCCCACCGGCAGGTCCGGACACAGGTCCAGGATGAATTTCAGTTCGGAAAAGGTGGAGCCGAGCACCGTGCCCTGCCCAGCCGTGTTTTCGAGCAGGATGCGCAGGCTGCCCAGCTTCACGTTGCGCGCCGCCTGACGCAGCGACTGCGCCACCGCCCCCGCGGCCTGCCGCGCATCTCCTCCGCGGCTCGCCCCGGGATGCACCACCAGGTAGTCGGCGCCCAGCGCCACCGCGCGCACCAGCTCATCATGAAACGCCTGAATGGAGCGGACGCGCAGGACGCGATCAGGCGACGCCAGATTGATTAAGTAGTTTGCGTGGACAACCAGCGGGCCGAGCTGCAACTCCTCGCGACGCGCTCGAAAGCGCGCCATCGCCACCGCGGAGAACTTCTCGCGGCCGGGGCCTGCCGTGGAATCAGCCGCAGAGCCGTGGGAATGCCACATGCGCGGGCTGGCGGAAAATATCTGCAGCGCGTTGGCGCCGAGCGCGTGGGCAATCTCCAGCGACTGCGCGATGTCTCCGGCAATGGACGTGTGGATACCGATGCGCAGGCTGCCGTCCTGCCACGCCGGCGGGCCCGCGGGCACCGTCGGCTCCGGACGGTATTCGTCCTCCGCGTCGTACACCAATTGCGTATTTTGCGGTGTCTCGTCCATGCCCTCAGTCTGTTGTCTCGGTATTCGGCGGCTGCGTAACCTTCCAGTTTAGCCGATGCCGCGCCATTCGGTAAACGACGATGTGCAGCCGCTACGCGCCGCGGTGTGGGCGGCGGCGAGATAAACGACCGGCCGCGACAGCTTTAAGAAAGCTAAACCTCTTGCCAATCAGAGTATTCTTGACGTAGTTTGAGCGCCCGCCGCGCCTGTGGAAGACTACCTGTGACCCGTAATCCACTGTTCGTTCTCTCCAAGTGGTACTTCGACTGTGTGGCGGAGGACGGCCGCGCCTTCATCGGCTACCTGGGCGAGCTTCGCTGGAAGTCACTCTCCATCCACTTCCAGAGCTTGCTTCTGCATTCCGCCAGCGAAGGAACGCAGACGCGCTTCTCGCTGCGGCGTGGCCCGCCGCCAAACGTCTCCGGACCGGCACTCGTCTGGAAATCTTCGCCACTCCGTGTCGAGGGAACTTGGAACGCGCTGGAGTCACCTGTGCAGGCGACTATTCTGGAATCGGACGCCGGCGCCATCGAATGGCATTGCCTGCAGCCGCGCGCCACCGCCCGCGTGCGCGCCGCAAAAGCCGGCGCCGTGTGTGGCCTCGGATATGCCGAACACCTGCGCATGACCATCCCGCCGTGGCGCATGCCGCTCAAAGAACTTCGCTGGGGCAGGTTTCTGAGCGACACGGATTCGCTCGTGTGGATTGACTGGCGCGGCCCGTATTCGAAGCAAGTCGTCTTTCACAACGGCGCTGAAGTGCGGGCCGAGCGCATTACCGAGCAGCAGGTCATACTCAGAGACCCGAAAGTCATTTTGGATTTCGAAGAAAGTTTCGTTCTGCGGGAAGGCATCCTGGCGAAAACCGCTCTCTCGAAAATCCCCAGCGTGCAGAAGATTTTCCCCGCGTCGGTCCTGGGCATTCGCGAATGCAAATGGAAGAGTCGTGCCGTGCTGTGCCGCGACGGTAAGGCAATGTCGTCGGGCTGGGCCATTCACGAGGTAGTCCAATGGCCGTGAGTTCACCTTCGTCCACCAGCAAGCTGCTCTACGGAGTCTTTTTCGCTCTTGCGTTGCCGGTGTTGCTCGTCCTGTGGGCGAAAGCGAGCACGGCGTCCGTGCAAGTCTCGCTGCGCGCTTCCCTGCCCCTCGGC
>JACOSF010000027.1 GCA_016179005.1 Acidobacteriota bacterium
GGAATCTCCGCGTGCAGCGGCAGGCCGGTGAGGAAGTGCGCATCCGGCCGGCGATAGGGCCTGGAAAAATAGCGCCACACGCCAGGAAAACGGTCGATGGAGGCAAGGACGATGTTGAGGCACAGCAGGCCGAGCAGGGCGATGAACCACCAGGAATGGAAAACGTCGGTGAGTTGCGCCACATCCAGCCAGCGCAGCACCGCCGGAGAATACGCTCTCTGCATCTGCTCGGGTTCTGTCAGCGGGCGTTGGAGAATCAACGTGCCCGCGGCGGATGTAATGACCACCAGAATGAGCAGAACGATTCCGGTGGCTACGGAACTGAATGTTTTCCAGAACTTCTGGGGAATCGAACGACTTTCCGACATTAATGTTTTCCTCTTGCTCGCGGGCAGACAACGGCACGTTCAAGGCCAGTGAAGGCCATTCCTGTAATATGCTGAACTGTAAGGAGTTGCCGTGAACTGGAGGGAGCGGAAGAGAAATGTGTTTTGTGCCATATGACGCAGAATCTTGAGAGCGAAGGCAGAAATTCCCACACAGGGCCCGTTTCTGCCGCCTGCAACTAAAAGTGAACCGTTGGCTAACTGCATACAGTTCAATGAAATAGAAGGTGTTGAAAAGGGCAATCTCTTTCGGTCAGGCGGTTGCATTACCTTGCCGGTGCAGACGGAAGGAGCAGGTGTCCGACAATGAAATCGCCTCGCGTGCTTCTGGTGGAAGACAACCGGTTGCTGCGGTGGTGCGTCTGCAGTGAGTTGCACCGGGGAGGCTGCGCGGTGGTAGCTCCCGAAACGGTGGACGAAGTGATGCGGCTGGATCCGGCGCAGCCGGTGAACGTGCTGGTGACCGACTGCCGGCTGGCGGACGGACACGACGGGTTTGAAGTGCTGGCCTGTGTTCGGGAGCGCTATCCGAAGATCTGCGCCATCCTGATTTCCGCAGAAGCGGACCCGCAACTCGCGATGCGGGCGCGCGACGCCGGATTTGATGTGGTGATCGAAAAGCCCTGCCGCGTGGCGGAAATCGTCGGCGCCGTGCGGGCGCTCACGAGCGGAATCTCCGCAGAAATGCCATCGTGAGCAGTCCGAGCGTGCCGGCGAGACAAAGCCAGCCGGCACCGAAGGGCCAAAGGAGGATAACCATGGACGTCAAAGCCTGTCCGACATGCGGCCGGCCTTTTTCCGCCGTGGACATCGTTCTTTCCGAACACGACGCGAGCTTTCAGTGCCGTCACTGCTGGAACCGGATGCAGTCCACCGGCGCTGCGGGCCGCGCATTTGGCGGGGCGACAAAACCGCGCATCGTGGGCGCACGCGCGACTGCAAAGACGCAAAGGAGAAAACGGTGAGCTTGCTGGATTCCTACAGCTACGAAGTGCAAGTCGAATGGACGGGGAAGCGCGGAGGCCGCCTGACCGCCGAGGGAATGCCGCCGCTGGATTTTTCGGCGCCACCGGAATTCGCCGGGGAAGCCGGAAAGTGGACGCCGGAGCACCTGCTGGCCGGAGCAAGCGCAAGCTGCCTGGCGGCGACTTTTCTGGCCATCGCGGAAATCTCCAAGCTGGAATTGGAGTCGTTCCGGATGAAGGTTCACGCCAGACTGGAAAAGATTCCCGGAGAAGGGTATCGTTTCACGGAATTTACCCTGGCTCCGGAGATCGGCGTGGCCCCGCAGGACGTGGAGAAAGCGCAGCGGGTGCTGAGCAAGGCAGAGAAGAACTGTTTTGTGAACCAGTCGCTCCGGGCAACAGTAAAGGTGGAGCCGCATTTTGTGACTTCGCCAGTGGAAGTGTAAGGATAGGGCGCATCTCAAATTCGCAACTTCATGAAGGAGGAATAAGGTGAAATCCTGGATCAAAGTTGGATTGGTTCTCGCCGTGGTGCTGGCACTTCCGCTGGTGGCGATCAGCGGCGGAGACGCGGAAAAAGGCAAAGCGCTGTTCGGCACGAAGTGCGCGACGTGCCATGCCGCCGGCGGCGAAGGCAAGCCAGCCATCGCCAAGATGATGAAAGTGGAGATGAAGGCCCTCGGCTCGAAAGAAGTGCAGGCCAAGAAAGACGCCGAGTTGAAGAAAGACATCACCGAGGGCAACGGCAAGATGAAGGCGGTGAAGCTGACCGACGAAGAAGCCGCCAACGTGATCGCGTTCCTCCGGACCCTGAAGAAGTAAGCGGGCAGAAGGCCAGCCCGAGCGCAAAAGGCTCATAAAGGGAGCAGACATGGAGAAAACTGTCTCGGCGAGCGACCGGCCGGAACAGCCGGGACGCCGACGCGTGCTTGGTTTTCTGGTGGGCTCCGGCGTGATGGCTTCGTTCGTGTCGTTTGTCTATCCGATTCTCAGCTTCGTCCTGCCGCCGCAGAGCGGCGAGCTGGACGCGGACACCGTAGCCGCCAAAGTGAATGAACTGGCCCCCAATTCCGCAAAGATCTTCCGGATGGGCAACCGGCCGGGGATCCTGGTGCGGACGGCCGACGGCGACTACCGCGCTTTCTCCGCCGTGTGCACACACCTGAACTGCACCGTGCAATACCGGCAGCGCGAGCACGACGTCTGGTGCGCGTGCCACAACGGCGTGTACAACCTGCAGGGCGCCGTCGTGAGCGGGCCGCCGCCAAAACCTCTGGAACAGTTCGAAGTCCATGCGCGGGGCCAGGACCTCGTGGTCACGCGAGAGTCGCGCACCTAATCCCATGCC
>JACOSF010000028.1 GCA_016179005.1 Acidobacteriota bacterium
CATACTGGAAGAAATCAAGGGCCTCACGCTGCTCGAGGCGGCCGATCTGGTCAAGAAGATGGAAGAAACGTTCGGCGTCTCCGCGGCTGCGGCTGCCCCGATGATGATGGCGGGTGCGGCAGCAGGCGGCGGAGCGGCCGCTCCGGCGGAGGAGAAGACGGAGTTTACCGTCGTCCTCTCTGAGGTGGGCGCGAACAAGATCAACGTGATCAAGGCCGTCCGCGAAGTGACCAGCCTGGGCCTGGTGGAAGCGAAAAACCTGGTCGAAGGCGCGCCGAAGCCGGTGAAAGAAGGCGTGAACAAGGACGAGGCGGCTACGATCAAGAAAAAGCTCGAAGACGCCGGGGCCAAAGTCGAGATCAAGTAGTGTGGCGCGCGTCCGTCCCGCTCTGCGGGACGGCTCGCGCACCCGTGGATTCGCATACGTACGTTTCGGCCGGAAAACACGACGAGAGACCGCAGGAAGCCATTCCTGAGCGACCGGGGACGGTGCCAGTGAGTGTGTCCCAATGCGGGCATCTGCGCGGCGCAAAGCCGATGAATAGTTCTTCTCCAGCGATTGCCCTGCCCGTCCCGCCCGGGCGTACCGGGAAGCGGGACACCGAAAGGATATGAGGTAAACCAGCATGCAGAATGGAAGCCATCCTCTTCGCGAGCGTGAGCGGTTGGATTTCTCGAAGATCCAGGCGAGCATCCAGATTCCCAACCTGATCGAGGTGCAGAAGCGGTCGTATCAGCGCTTCCTGCAAATGGACCTGCTGCCCAGCGAGCGCGAGGACAGCGGGCTGCAGTCCGTGTTCAGCTCGGTGTTCCCGATCCAGGATTTCCGCGGACTCTCCCAACTGGACTTCGTGGACTACGCGATCGGCAACTGGGAATGCAAGTGCGGCAACTTGAAGGGGCTGCACCACCTGCGCGCGACGTGCCGCAATTGCGGCGCCTCCGTGGTGACCAACCCGTACAAGACCGGCGACGTCCTGTGCAGCAAGTGCGGCACGTTCAACAAGAATTCACCGACCTTCTGCAACAAGTGCGGCGACCCGGCTGCCCTGCAATTGAAGTACGACATGAACGAGTGCCAGGAACGCGGGATGACCTACGCCGCGCCCCTGAAGGTGACCATCCGGCTCACCATTTTTGAGAAAGATCCCGACACCGGCGCAAAAAATATCCGCGACATCAAGGAGCAGGAAGTCTTCTTCGGCGACGTGCCGCTGATGACCGAGAACGGCACGTTCATCATCAACGGGACCGAGCGCGTCATCGTGAGCCAGTTGCACCGCTCGCCGGGCATTTTTTACGAAAGCGCGAACAACCGCACCTATTTCCTGGGCAAAATCATTCCCTACCGCGGCTCCTGGGTGGAGTTCGAGTACGACACGAAAAACCTTCTCTACGTGCGCATTGACCGGAAGCGGAAATTCCTGGGTTCCATCTTCCTGCGCGCCCTGGGCATGAAGACGAATGAGGAAATCCTGCGGACGTTCTACGAGGTGGAGCGGGTCACGCTGCGCGAGGAGACTCTCTACTGGAACGTTGCTGAAGGGCTGGTGGACCGGAAGCTGGCGCACGAGATCAAGCACCCGCGGAGCGGGGACGTAATCGTCGGAGCGCACAAGCGCATTACGGAGGCGCTCTACAAGGAGATGACCAAGGCCGGGATCACGCAGGTAAAGGTGTCCGCCGCCGACCTGGAAGGCGCCTACACCGTGGCCGACATGGTGAACCGGCAGACCGGCGAAGTGCTGGTGGAATCGAACAAGCCGGTAACTCCGGAAATCTGGGCGGCGCTGCATGCCGCCGGCATCACCGAAGTGGACGTGTTCTTCCCCGAGCGCGACGACATCGGCAACGTGCTGCAGCGCACCCTGGAGAAGGACGATATCAACTCGCCGCAGAAAGCCCTGGTGGAGATCTACAAAAAGCTGCGGCCGGGCGACCCGCCGACGCTGGAAACAGCCACGCAGCTCTTTAACGGCATGTTTTTCGACGCGCGGAAATACGACTTCAGCAAGGTGGGCCGGCTGAAGTTCAACATCAAGCTGGGGCTGGAGACCCCGCTGGAAAAGCGCACGCTGGACCCCGCCGACTTCGTCTCCGGGATCAAGTACCTCTTCAAGCTGCGCAAGAACATCGGCAGCCTGGACGACATTGACCACCTGGGGAACCGGCGCGTGCGCGCGGTGGGCGAGCTGCTGGAGAACCAGTTCCGCATCGGCCTGGTGCGCATGGAACGTGCTATCAAGGAAAAGATGTCCGTGTACCAGGAAATGTCCACGGCCATGCCGCACGACCTGGTGAACGCCAAGCCGGTGATGGCCGCGATCCGCGAGTTTTTCGGAAGTTCACAGCTCTCCCAGTTCATGGACCAGACCAACCCGCTCAGTGAGATTACGCACAAGCGGCGGCTTTCGGCGTTGGGCCCGGGCGGGCTCTCGCGCGAACGCGCGGGGTTCGAAGTGCGCGACGTCCATCCCACGCACTACGGGCGCATCTGCCCCATTGAAACGCCGGAAGGCCCCAACATCGGCTTGATCAGCTCGCTTTCGTGTTACGCGCGCATCAATGAATTCGGATTCATCGAGTCGCCCTACCGCAAGGTGAAGAGCGGCCGGGTGATCGACTACGTGCAGGTGGTGAATTCCGGAGACAGCGAGTTCAAGGCCGGCGACATCGTCGAGCGCGAAAAAGTGGAGGCGGTGAACGAAGAGCTGAAGCGGAAGCGCGTGGTCAGCGACCCGCACTGCTTCTACCTCTCCGCGTGGGAAGAAGACCGCTACGTGGTGGCGCAGGCCAACGTGCAACTCGACGAGCGCGGGCGCATCACCACGGAACTGGTGAACGCACGGCAGGCGGGCAACTTCGTGCTCAAGAGCCGCGAGGAAGTGGACTACGTGGACGTGTCGCCGAAGCAACTCGTCTCTGTGGCCACGAGCCTGATTCCGTTCCTGGAGAACGACGACGCGAACCGCGCGCTGATGGGGTCCAACATGCAGCGCCAGGCCGTGCCGCTGATCCGCGGGGAAGCCCCGTTGGTGGGCACGGGCATGGAACGCGTCACCGCGCGCGACTCCGGCGCCGTAGTGATCTGCCGCCGCGACGGCATCGTGGACCAGGTGGACTCCGAGCGCATCATCGTGCGCGTGGAATCCGACCACTCCGGCGTGCTGAGCCGCGAAGTTGGCGCGGACATTTACACGCTGACAAAGTTCAAGCGCTCCAACCAGAACACCTGCATCAACCAGAAACCCCTGGTGCGCGTGGGCGACCGCGTCCGCCAGGGCCAGGTGCTGGCCGATGGGCCATGCACCGACCGCGGCGAACTGGCGCTGGGACGCAACGTGCTGGTCGGCTTCCTGCCGTGGCGCGGGTACAACTTTGAAGACGCCATCCTGGTGAGCGAAAAGCTTGTCAAGGACGACTACTACACTTCCATCCACATCGAGGAGTACGAAATCGAAGCGCGGGACACCAAGCTCGGCCCGGAAGAAATTACCCGCGACATTCCCAACATCAGTGAGAGCTTTTTGCGCAACCTGGACGAGAGCGGGGTGATCCGCATCGGCGCCACGGTGCGCCCGGGCGACATCCTGGTGGGCAAAGTGACGCCGAAGGGTGAAACCCAGCTCACACCGGAAGAAAAACTTCTCCGCGCGATTTTCGGCGAGAAGGCCGGCGACGTCCGCGACGCTTCCCTCTACTGCCCGCCGGGCATCGAAGGAACCGTGGTGGACGTGAAGATTTTCTGCCGCAAGGGCGCCGAGAAGGACGAGCGGCACAAGGCCATCGAGGCGGGGCAGCGCGCGCGCCTCGAGAAAAACCTCGCGGACGAAATCCGCATTCTCACCGACGAGCGCCTGAAGCGCCTCGCCCGGCTGCTGGGCGGGCAAAAGCTGACCGCCGACCTGCACGACGAGAAAACCAACAAGCGACTGCTGACCAAGGGCACCGAGCTGACGCGGGAGATCATCGAGAAGGTCTCCACGCGCAACCTCAAGCGCCTGAAGCTCACCGACCGCGACCCGCTGTTGATTGAGAAGATCGACGAGATCGAGGAGATGACTTCGCGGCAGATCGACGTGCTGCGCAGGATCACCGACGAACGCATCAGCAAACTGACCAAGGGCGACGAACTGCCGCCGGGCGTCATCAAGATGGTCAAAAGCTATATCGCCATGAAGCGCAAGCTTTCCGTGGGCGACAAGATGGCCGGCCGGCACGGCAACAAGGGCGTCATCGCGCGCATCGTGCCGGAGGAAGATATGCCCTGTCTTCCGGACGGCACGCCGGTGGAAATCGTGCTCAACCCGCTGGGCGTGCCCAGCCGCATGAACGTGGGACAAATCCTGGAAACGCATTTTGGCTGGGCGTGCAAAGAGCTGGGCCGGCAAATCGCGGAGATCTTCGACGAAGAGAAGCGCGCGGAGTCTGTGCGCAAATGGTTTAAAGAAGTCTTTGGCCACACGCCGGTGTGGAGGCAAATCGCCGAGCTCGAGGACGATGAAGTACTCGCGCTGGGGGAGAGCTTCCGCGACGGCATCCCGGTCTCCACGCCCGTCTTCGACGGCGCGCGGGAAGGCGAAATCCGCCAGCTGCTGAAGGCGGCAGACCTGCCGCTTTCCGGCAAGCAGACGCTGCGGGACGGCATGACCGGCGACATCTTCGCCCAGGAAGTCACCGTGGGCTACATCTACATGATGAAGCTCTCGCACCTCGTAGACGACAAGATTCACGCCCGTTCGATCGGGCCCTATTCGCTGATCACCCAGCAACCGCTGGGCGGCAAGGCTCAGTTCGGCGGTCAGCGCTTCGGCGAAATGGAAGTGTGGGCCCTGGAAGCCTACGGTGCCGCGCACATTTTGCAGGAATTGCTCACCGCCAAATCCGACGACGTCTACGGCCGCGCCAAGATTTACGAAGCGATTGTGAAGGGCGAGGTGGGGATCGAACCCGGCGTGCCGGAATCCTTCAACGTCCTTGTCCGCGAGTTGCAGTCGCTCTGTCTGGACGTCGAATTGATGAAGCGGCAAAAACCGCAGGTCGAAACGGCCGCGGACTAGAAGCCCTTCCCTTCCCCCGTGACAACTGCACGGGAGGAACGACAACAGGTTTCAGGAGAGGTCCCGGCCATCCCGAGAAATCGGAAGCGCCGGGACGGCCCCGGCCAAACTCACCGGGGCGGCCCTTCGGCTGCCTGCCGGCAGCCTCAGGACATGGAGGAACTGATGTTTCGCAGCAGCCCTTATGACCGCGCCAGCTTGATCGCCGATTTCGATTCCATCCGTATCAGCCTGGCCAGCCCCGAGAAAATCCGCTCGTGGTCCCACGGCGAGGTGACCAAGCCGGAGACCATCAACTACCGCACCTTCAAACCGGAGCGGGA
>JACOSF010000029.1 GCA_016179005.1 Acidobacteriota bacterium
GGTCGGTATCCACATTGGCCCGGTCCAGCGGCGCCACAATTCCCGAATGGATGCGAAATGCTTCCGGCATGTTTCCCTCAGCGGTACTGCCATTTGCGAACGTCCGTGAAATGTCCGGCGATGGCCGCGGCGGCAGCCATCGGCGGGCTGACCAGATGTGTGCGTCCACCGCGGCCTTGTCGCCCTTCGAAGTTGCGATTACTGGTGGAGGCGCAGCGCTGGCTGGGCTGGAGAATGTCAGGGTTCATGCCCAGGCACATCGAGCAGCCGGACTCGCGCCACTCGAAGCCGGCGTCGCGAAAGATGCGGTCCAGGCCCTCGTCCTCGGCCGCCTGCTTCACGCGCTGCGATCCCGGCACGACCATGGCGTTCACGTTGGGGGCCAATCGGCGACCGCGCACGACTTTCGCCGCGGCGCGCAGGTCTTCGAGGCGCGCATTCGTGCACGAGCCGATGAAGACACGGTCAATCGGAATCTCCTCCATGGGCGTCCCTGGAATCAGCCCCATGTAATCCAGTGCGCGCTCGGCCGCTGCGCGCTCGGATGCGGTGCGCATCGCGCCGGGCTCCGGGACGCGGCCCGTGACGGGCACAACCATGCCCGGGTTGGTCCCCCAAGTGACGAGCGGAGCAAGCAATGCCGCATCAATAATCACTGTGCGGTCGTAGGCAGCGCCCGGGTCGGTGTTCAGGGTGCTCCAGTAACGCAGGGCGTCGTCCCATGCGGCGCCCTCCGCGGCGAACCGCCGCCCGCAGAGGTAAGCGAAGGTGGTCTCGTCCGGCGCGATCATGCCGGCCCGTGCGCCCGCTTCGATACTCATGTTGCAGACCGTCATGCGTCCTTCCATGGAGAGACCGCGCACGGCGGCGCCGGTGTATTCAATCACGTGCCCGGCTGCGCCGTCCGTTCCGATCAGAAGGATGATGCTCAGGATCAGATCCTTCGCCGTGACGCTCTCCGGGAGAACTCCTTCGACGCGAATCTCCAACGTCTTCGGCTTGGACTGCGGGAGGCACTGTGTGGCCAGAACATGCTCGACTTCAGACGTGCCGATGCCGAAGGCCAGCGCGCCGAGGGCCCCATGCGTGCTGGTGTGGCTGTCGCCGCAGACGATGGTCATGCCCGGTTGCGTCAGTCCCAATTCCGGTCCGATCACGTGGACGATGCCCTGTTCGGCTGAGCCGATGTCGTAAAGTGGGATGCCGAACTCGCCGCAGTTACGCCGAAGTGCCTCGACCTGAGCCGCGGCGATTGGGTCTTTGAAGATGAGGCGGTCGGGCGTGGTCGGAACGTTGTGATCCACCGTCGCCACCGTGCGGTCCGGCCTGCGGACGCGCCGCCCGGCGGCGCGCAGACCGTCGAAGGCCTGCGGAGAAGTCACTTCGTGCACCAAGTGGAGGTCAACGAACAGCAGTGCGGGCCGCCCCGAAGGCTGATGAACGACGTGCTCCTCCCAGATTTTCTCGAACAATGTGCGCGGGCCGGCCATGGGTTCCCTCAGACTGCGTGATACGGATGACTCTGATCCACGCGATCCGCCAGCATCCGGAGAATTAGATCGCCCATTTCGGAGGTTCCCATTCTTCGCACGTGGTGGTCCCGTGTGAGGTCGGCCGTGCGATGGCCCGCATGAAGCACTTCGTAGATGGCGCCCTCGATGTCGGCTGCCTCCTGTTCCAGTCCGGCGGTGTGCCGGAGCAGAAGCGCAGCGGAAGCGATTGCCCCGATGGGATTGGCGATCCCGCGGCCGGCAATGTCCGGCGCCGAGCCGTGCACCGGCTCGAACAGATCCACAGCGCCGCCGGTGGTCGCGGAAGCGAGCAAGCCGAGCGACCCGGCGATCACCGCCGCTTCGTCGGAAAGAATGTCACCGAATAAGTTCTCGGTCAGGATCACGTCGAATCGCAGAGGACTTTGGAGGAGCAGCATCGCGCAGGTATCCACGTAGAGGTGTTCCAGCTGCACGTGAGGGAACTCGGCGGCGACGCGGGAAACCACTTGCCGCCACAGCCGCGACGTCTCCAGCACGTTGGCCTTGTCCACCGAAGTCAAC
>JACOSF010000022.1 GCA_016179005.1 Acidobacteriota bacterium
CACTCTGTTCGTGGTGATGCAGATGACCGGGCGCATACGCTGGGCGGAGAAATTCGCGAACAATAAATGAGTATCGTAGGGGCGGACCTGCACGCCCGCCCAGCC
This sequence comes from Acidobacteriota bacterium, assembly GCA_016179005.1. Lineage (GTDB taxonomy): Bacteria > Acidobacteriota > Terriglobia > Acidiferrales > UBA7541 > JACQDE01. The sequence goes on from JACOSF010000022.1 coordinate 106, forward strand.
GAAGGGCGCACACGCCCTTCGGCTGAGCTCAGGGCAGGCAGGTGCGCCCCTACAAAAGAGCCGGCCCTTCGCTTCGCTCTGGACAAGCAACATGCCGCCGCTACTTTGGCAGGACGCGACCGGGGCGGGCGCCGGTGGCTTTGCCGGCGTCCCAAACCAGAGTTCCGTTCACCCAGACTTTTTCGATGCCGGTGGAAAGCTCGAATGGCTCGGCGAAGGTGGAATTGTCGATCACCGTCGCAGGATTGAAGAGCACGAGATCGGCAACGTTGCCTTTCTTGATCGTGCCGCGGTCTTTCAACTTCAGCCGCCACGCGGGAAGTGAAGTCATCTTGCGGATGGCTTCGGGCAGCGTGAGCCACTGCTTTTCGCGCACGAAGCGTCCGAGCACTTTGGGAAACGTCCCCGCACCGCGGGGGTGCTTCATGCCGATGCCGCCGTCGCTGGAGACCATCGTCCACTTCCACTGGTAGAGCGTTTTGATGTCCGCCTCGATCATGGTCTTGCCGATGATGCCGGCGTCGCCGTTTTTCACCATCTCGATGTAGAGGGCGACGGGCGTGACGCCGCGCGACTTGGCCACCTCCTCCAGCGTGCGGCCTTCGTAGCTGTGGTCGGAGGCATACTCGGTGATCAGGATATTCTGTGCGCCGCCCACGTCGTCGAGCGCCTTCTGCACGTCCGCGGGATCGTCCCAGCGCTTGGACGGCACGAGCACCTTCATGTTGGAGTGCCACGCGTCGTAGGGGTAGCAGTCGGCGGTGACGTCCACGCCGCGCTTGCGCGCATCGTCATAAAGCTTGATCACATCCGCGGCCTTGCCCCACACGCCGACGGTGCCCAGCTTGATGTGCGTATTCTGCGCGGGAAGTTTTCCCTGCTCGGCGATGGTGACTACCTCGCGCATGGCGTCGAAGGCTTTGTCGGCTTCGTCGCGAATATGCGAGATGTAGAAGCCGCCGTACTTCGCTGCGGCGCGGGCAAGGGAGACGACTTCGTCAGTTGAAGCGTAGCTGCCCACGACGTATTCGAGTCCGCTCGAAAGGCACACCGCGCCTTCCTGCATTCCCTGCTCGACGAGGTTTTCCATTCGCGCGATTTCGTCGGGCCGCGCGACGCGCTTGTAGTCTTCGCCCATCACCTTGTGCCGCACGGTGGCGTGGCCCACGCACATGGCCAGGTTCAACGCGGGCGGGTCCTTGCGGCGATTGTCGAGGTATTCGCCGAGGGGCCACGGCGAGCCGCCGTCCTGCCCGAGCAGCAGCGTGGTGATGCCCTGAGAAATTTGCGTTTCCGCCAGCGGTTGCGTCTCGAGGCCGCGGTCGGAGTGGTTGTGCATGTCCATGAAGCCCGGCGCGAGCACCAGGCCGCTGGCCTGGATTACCTGTTCGTCTTTTTTCGGCTTGAAGTTGCCGATTTTCTCGATGCGCCCGTCGGCGATGCGCACGTTTGCTTTGCGGAGCGGTTTGCCGGTGCCGTCGGCCACGTCTGCGCCCGCGATGACGATGGAGGCGGGCTTGGCTGGCGCGTTCTGGCCAACGGATGAATGCGCGAGAATTAAAGTGGAAAAAAGTCCAAGGGCAAAGACACGGCCGTATCGCCATGCGCCCTTACAAAAGGATTGCTTAGAACAAATTGTGCGAGTCACGCGGTTCTCCCCAGGGTGCGGCGGGAAACATACTCGAACGGCGCGGCGGGCGCAATGGCGGCTCGTGCGGTTCTACGGCTCCTTCGGAGCGGGCGCTACGAGGGGCACCGGGGTGGATCTCACGATGCGCTGGGCGCGGCGATCCTCCAGCGTGACGTACACACGCCCCGGCGTTGATTCGCCCTGCATCCTCGACATCACTTGCAGCCGCTGCAGCAGACTGCGGTCCGGCACGTTGCAGTAGGTGGTCAGCGGGCGCTGATCCTCGCTCCAGACGATGACCTGTATCCGTGTGGGCGTGGTGTTGAAGCTGCACGGCGGCAAATCCGGCATGGGTGCGAAGAGCACATCGGGATAGTCCGCCCAATTCTTCAGTGAAAGATAAAAGCGCGTGATTTTCATGCCGCCTGCGTCCATGGTTTCTGCGCCGGTCACTTCGAGCACCGGTACCGGCAGCTCACGCGGCTTCTTTTCTTCGCTGGCCGTCGGAGCTCCCGCGGTCTGCGCAGCGGGAGCGGATTGCGCGGGCGCAGGCGCCGGAGAACGCTGCGGGGCGGGCGTCGGCGCGGCCTGTGCTTTGGGAGGCGCGGCTTTGGCGGCTGTCTTCAGCGATTTCTTGACGGCGTCGGCAATCATGCCTTCGACGTAATCGCTGTAGCCCGAGGAGCGGTAGCGCACCACGCCTTCGTGGTCAATGAGCACATACGTGGGAAACGACCGCACCTGAAAGGCGCGCTGCACTTTGCCATTGACGTCCTGGTGCTGCGCCCAGGTCATTTTGTTCTTTTCGATGAAGGCGCGCCACTGGCCGGGTTCGTCGCCCACATCCACGCTGAGCAACACGAACGGGTCTTTGGAGAATTTCTTGGCCAGGCTGGCCAGGGCAGGTATGGATTCACGGCATGGCGGGCACCACGTGCCCCAGAAATCCACCAGCACGATTTTGCCGCGCAATTCGTCGGAGTCGATGTACTCGCCGGCCGCGGTGGTTACGGAGAAGTCCGGTGCAAAATTTTCGCGGGCGCGGCGCGGGTTGGCGATAATTTTGCGAGCCTCTTCGCCGCTTTCGGAGTCTTCGTCGGCATCCTCCACATACGCTTTCAATTCCTGAATGCCCTCCGCCTCGCGGCCCAGCCGAATCAGGGTGATGCCGAGGTTGTAGTGCACGATTTTGGTTTCGGGGTAAGCAGCAAGCGCCAGGCGGAAGGCGGCTTCCGCATCGGCCAGCTTCTTCAAATCGGGCTTTTCCATTTTCTCCATGGCCATGGCCGCGAGGGTGATGCCTTTCAGGTTGTGAGCCTTGGCGACCATCTCGTTGTCGCTGCCGGCAGCCGGCACCAGGCGCTCGCACGTCTCGATGACGTTTTTGTCCGCGCCGAGCTTGCTGTAGGTCTGGGCCATGCCCCACAGGCAATCGGCGCAGCTCTCTCCCTTCAGCTTGTTGGCGCGCTTGTAGAATTTGAGCGCATCTTCATAATTGCGGCGGTTGAAATGGAGCCGCGCCTTGCCGAGGGCGTCGTCGAACGCATCGTCCTGCGCCAAAGTTGAGCGGGGTGCGGCGGCCCAGCCGCGCGGGGCGAGGCTTCCGATGGAAATGAACAGCAGCATGATCCCCATGCAAAAAAAGGTAAGGAGCAGGTAGGAGCGCTTCATGCGATGTACTCCTCGCGGACGTGGCAAATCATATCACTGCACGGGCAAAACCGTGCCGGTCGAAGTCCGTGCTACTTTGTCCTAGACACATGGCGCATGCGTTTCCTACAATCGCAGCAGGGAAGATGTCGCAACAGGATGACATCCGCGTGGCCCGTCGAAGAGACACATCGACCCGGCGCGCGGGAGCCCCGAGGAGACCGATCATGAAGCGGACGTGGAAGACCATTCTTACTTTCGGCATGTTGCTGCTGGCGAGTTCGCTGGTGGCGGCGGATACCACGTGGGCCCAGGACAAGCCCGCGGCGCCGGCGCGCAAGAAGCGCGTGGCGGTGTTTGATTTTGAGTACGGCACAGTGCGCAGCGGCGTGGCCGCGCTGTTCGGGACCGACGTGGACGTCGGCAAGGGCATTGGCGACCTCATCGTCAAGCGGCTGGTGCAGGACGGCACTTATTCGGTGATCGAGCGCAAGGCGCTGGACAAGATCCTCGCGGAACAGAATTTCTCGACGAGCGACCGCGCGAACCCGGCCAGCGCGGCGAAAATCGGAAAGATCCTCGGGCTCGACGCCATCATCATCGGCAGCATCACGCAGTTCGGCGGCGAAAACAAGAACACCAAGGTCGGCGGCGCCGGCGGCGGCTTCGGCGGCTTCGGCATCGGCGGCTTCAGCAAGAAGAGCTCCAAGGCCATCGTCACCGTGGACGCGCGCATCGTGGACATAGACACAGCGGAAATCCTCGCCGTGGCCGACGGCAAGGGCGAATCCAAGCGCGAGAGCACGTCGCTGCTGGGCGGCGGCGGAAGCTGGGGCGGCTGGGGCGTCGGCGGCGTGGATATGTCCACGTCGGGATTCGAAAGCACGATCATCGGTGAAGCGGTGAAGGCGGCGGTGGACCAGTTGAGCACCGGCCTGATCGCCGGCAATACCAGACTCCAGACACGTACGATCATTGTGGAAGGGCTTGTCGCCGCAGTCGAGGGCGACACCATCATCCTCAACGTCGGCGCCAAGACTGGCATCAAGGTGGGCGATCAACTTTCCGTGGAGCGCTTGACCCGAGAGATCAAGGACCCGGCCACCGGACAGGTGATTCGCCGATTGACCAGCAAACTCGGCGTGGTGCAAGTGACCGATGTGGACGACGTTTCGGCGGTGTGCAAGATTGTGTCCGGCGCGGATTTCAAAGTCGGAGATATGGCCAAGACGGTTACGCAATAGCAAACGGAAAAACCGGAGGGGCGGTCCCCGTGCGGGATCGCCCCTTTTGTTTTTCAGCAAGTCAAACCTAGAAGAACGAAATTCCTTGGCCGAGGAAAATAAAGGAGCGGCCTGCACCGTGGTTGAAGAAGAGAATTGGCATCCCCGCGCGTGGGCTGTTCAGCAGGGAGAACCTGCGCCCGCTCACATCACCGAACGCGAACGGTGGCTGCCCTGAAAGCATCGAACCGCCCGGCGTAGTGAAAATGGATTGGTCGAAGCGCGAACCGCTCATCGGATAGCCGAAGCCGCCGTATGGGTCCACAAGGACGCGGGAGCCGTACGGGCCATAGGGATTCGCGGACTTCGTCTTGCCGGTGAGCACGTCCACATCGGCGGGGTCCAGCGGGTGGCCGGGCTTCGGCGCAGGTGGAAACTGAGCCCGCAGCTTTGCGGCCGGGGTCTGAGCCGGTGCAGGCTGCTCGGGCGCTTTCTGCGTCTCGGCGGCTGGCTTTTCGGGAGGCTTTGGCGGCTGGCTCTGCTGGGTCTCCTGCGCTAGGACAAAAGCCGGCGCGGCCAGCATCACAAGAATCCAGAAGGCATTTCGAAGTCGCATCGGTTCGCCCTCCTTTTCACCTGCGTAGCGGCGGCCATTAGGCCGGCACCTTCATTCGCGCACGTAGCCGGTATTTGCCCGTCCCGCAAAGCGGGGCGGGCGCTGCAATTTAGATGAGCGTAGCACACCTCGTGTCGCCCGGCGATAGTACGGCGGTACCGCCGGCGCACCGTACCCGCCGCCTCGATTGCCCCGCACTGCCCGTTATAGGATGATGGACACAGCGCGGGCCCGTAGCTCAGCCGGTTAGAGCTGCGCACTCATAAAGCACTGACCATCACTCCGATTGGTTTATCCCACAGGGTCGGAAGAACAGCGAGGAATGTGAATCCCGTACAAGACCGCGCCAAGACCTCTTGACCATTCAGCCAAAACGGCGCGTGGGTTTTGCACCGGTATTCTTCCAGTGATTCGTCAAAGCTCGCTGTGTTCATGCCTCGCAGGAGCAAGTTAACGGCGGCAACACCCAAACTGAGCGGAACCTTTTGGTTGAATGGTGTGGTGCTCATCTCTTGCGTCCCGATGCATCCGGAAAAAGGGTGGGGTGAGGGTCTCCCATCACTCCGATGCACAGCGCCTGGTCCGCTACATCGGCTCGGCGATTTCGGGCTTGGGGTACGCCTTTTCGAGGGCCTTCTCGTATTCCCCAAAGAGCGCTTGGATGCGCGTGAATTCTTTCTTGACGGCGTCGCGCAGCTCGGTGTGCGTGGCAAAATCATAGAGGACGGCGGCCATGGTCTGCGCGTCAATCATGAATCCCTGATGGCCGACCTCGATGAGCGCGTCGGCTTCCATGCCGTAGGTGTGGTTCGAAAAGTTCGACGACTTCGCGCTCACACCGACGCCGGGAATCTGCGACGACACGCTGCCGGTTTCCTCGAAGCCCTTGGGCTTGGCCGGCTCGGGCTGCACGCCGGTCGCGCCAAACAGTTTCATGTACGCAAAGGAGAGCTCCTCGAGCGACGCCAGCGATATGCCGTCGCGGTCGCGGCCGTAGTGATCAATTTTGACTTTCGTGCCCGTGGCCAGCGCCGCCGCGCGCGCCGCGTCGTTTACCCATTCGGTCACTTGCGCGAGGTAGACGGCGTCGGGATAGCGGATGTAAAAATCGGCGACGGTTTTGTCCGGTACGACGTTGGGCGCGGCGCCGCCTTCGGTGATGACGCCCTGGATGCGCGTCTCCGGACGCATGTTGCTGCGCACGGCGTCAATGTTGTTGAAGAACTTGATCACCGCGGTGAGCGCGTTGCGCCCGTTCCACGCGGTCATCTGATGCGCGGGCGCGCCGTAGAAGGTGTATTTGATGCCGTCAATGTTCAGGCAGCACGTGCCGAAGCCCGCGGCGGAGCGCGACGTGTCGATGGTGGCATGGCTGCGCACGATGACGTCCGCGCCCCTAAACACGCCCGCATCCATCATCACGGTCTTCGATTCGGGCGGCATCATCTCCTCCGCGGGGCAGCCGTACACCGTCACCGTTCCCGGCGTGTTCGTGCGCGTCAAGAATTCTGCGACCGCAATCGCCGCGGCCAGGCCCACCGGTCCCTGCGAACTGTGCTGGTCGCCGTGGAACGCGCCCTTCGTGCCGCGCAGCGCGTCGTATTCCACGATCACGCCGAGGTTCGGCCCGGGCGTTCCTTTTTTGGAACGCCGTCTTCAGCTCGCCCACTCCAATGCTCACGTCAAAATCGTGCGCTTTCAAGTAGGCGGTCAGCTTCTCGACGGCTTGCTTTTCCTCGAAGCCGATTTCGGGATGCTTGGTGATCCAGTCGCTCATGGGCATCAGGTCGGTGTCCATCAGTTGCTTCACGCGCACGATCACTTCATCGCGCTGCTTGTTCGGCGCGGTGAGCTTGGCGACCATGGGTTGCACGCCGAGGGTCTGCGCCAGCTCTTGGATCTGCTTCACCACGTCGCGCGCGGCCTCGCGCTCGGTGGGAGTCTCCTGCGCCACGCTCGCCGCGGCCATCAGCAACAGCGCCATCCCGCTCAAAATAATTTTGCGCATCGGCCCTCCTCGAAAAATGCAGAAGTATTCTCGCGGCGCATATTTTGCGCGAACGAGAATGAAATGCAAAGAACAATGAGAGAAGCAGCGAACTGCGCGAGCGCTAGCGTTTTTTCAACGTCACACCGAGCCCGGCGCCGTCCATGTAGAAAATCGTTTCCAGGTTCGGGTTCGTGGTCACTGCTCGATCGTACTCCGCATTGCTTCCGACGTTGTGCGCCAGGATCAAGCCGCCGGGCCGCACGTTTTCACTTTCGCCGCGTGTAGGTGGTTACGACACGGGGATCATCAGGCATCTCACCGCTTAACTCAATCACGAACTCGTCATCGTTGACTTGCTGAAAGTGAACGAAGAGTTTCTTGATCTTGTGCTGCGCTTCGTCAAATTGTGCAGCATAATCGATCGTCTTCCCGCCATCTTTGCTTTGTCCGGTCATTGTGAGTATGGCCGTTGACCTGGTGTAAGTCCAAACGGCCTCATACTGCTTCGCGCCGTTGTTGTACCCGTAGATCCGATAGCCGGTCGAGGGTTGGTCGATGAAGCTGCCGTGGTCTTCTTCCACCAGAAATCTTCCATCGAGCATGGTGCTGAATCGCGCCGTGCCGGCAGACTCTTGCGGCGGGTTTCTAGGTGTCCAATAGTACTTTGTGTGGGTCACATAATCGCCGGCCCGCTTCACCAATATCTGGTGCTCCGCTTGAGGCTGCGATTCCTGCTGCTCTCGCTGGACTTCCTTGGCGACGCGCCCCTGCGGCCCTGGTGCTTGCGGTGGGGGTTGTTGTGATGCTGCCAGCACGGTGTAAAGCAAACCGAGTAAGAACATGCCGACCACTGAGGTCCGTCGTACGTTGTTCATTTCATCCTCCCAGAAATTGAGTCTTAGTTCGAAGAATCAACTACTGATCAGCCACTCGGTAACAGACACCGCAACCAAAAGCATGTTCATTCTCGGCCCGCTCTACCTGTGCTCGGCGAGGTTGAACCGATTGCCATACAGATCTTGGAACACCGCAGAAACCCCCCAGGGAGCTTCCTGGGGAGGCGCGACAAACATAACCCCTTGGTTCTTCAGCTCGCTGTATGTCCGGCTGCAATCGTCGGTTTCAAAAACCCACATCGTGCTTCGCCCAATAAGCTCCTGGTCTTTGTCTTCCGCCTTCAGAAGAACTATTTCAGGCTCCTTCTGATTCTTCGGGGCCACCGTCACCCAGCGAAAACCCGGAATCGTGGCTGCGTCATCCTGGCGCTTTTCCAAACCTAACACGCGCGTATACCAGTCCAGCGCCCGATCCTGGTCCGCGACCAATACCGTCACATGAGTCATCTTTGTGATTGACATCTTAGTTCTCCTAAATGCATTTTGTAGCCTACGAACTGCAGCATAGGGCCAATCGTCCAACATCGTATTGGACAAAAACGACAACTTCGTCTTTTGCACGCAAAAGGCCAATCGTTGGAGGGACCCCGACCTATGCGGTACCGGGAATTCCAGCCTCACCCCGCACTCCAGACATATATCGAGTGCTACTGGGCTGTTTACGATGATTCCCAGACTTCCCGTATAGCCGCGCCGATTCTTCCCGACGGTTCGCTCGAAATCATCCTCAATTTAGGCGGTCCCCAGCTTCTCGATGCCAGGAGATTCGGCCAATCTCCGGATTCGCGCTGTTATCTGTTCGGCCAGCAAGACCGCTACGTTCTGCTGACCAATGGCAGACGAATCGATTACCTCGGAATCCGTTTTCGCCCGGCCGGCGCGTACCGGTTTGTCGGGGTGAATGTGGACAAACTTCGGGCACAGGTGCTCGAACTTGGCGCCGTGCTGCCGTCGCTTCAGCGCGAGTTGCTGAACGGCGTCGACCCCAGGGGGCCGCTGAGCGCACGCATTCATCAACTGGACAGAATCCTCCTCGGACATCTCAAACCAGTTGCCAAGCAAGACTTGACGATTGAAGCGGCAGTGGATCTCGCCGTTCGAAAGCGTGGGAACGTCCAAGTTTCTGAGATTCTAGCGGCGTTAGGTGTTGGCGCCAGACAATTGGAACGCAAGTTCAATAGGGCAGTCGGGATTGGACCCAAGCTGTTTTGCCGCGTTCTGAGATTCAAGTCGATTTACGAAGCGGCTCGCCAAAGCCCCATCGAGCGGTGGGCGGCTGCGGCCTTTGCCTGTGGCTACTACGATCAGTCCCACCTGATTCGAGATTTCTTGCGGTTTTCGGGCACAGCTCCCGCCGTTTTGTTTTCGAAGCAATGGTACAGCGAGCACTCCCGGCTCACCTTTCTGCAAAGGAAGTTGCTGCCTGAGTTTGAAACGGATGACGAGTGACTCTGCATGAGTCGTTCGACTTCCGTAATGTTCCCTCTGGGGAGCGACTTCCTTGGAACACTTGTAGGGAGACACTCAGCTGCCAGCAGGCCCTCCGCGATTGGAAACGGATGAGACGTGAAGACCTTCGGGATCGCCACCCGTAGTTGACCCCATTCGCATAAGGGATCGAGCCGCAGAGGAGGAAGGTACGGGCCGTGGAAGCCACAAGAAGTGGCGCGCTCCGCAAATTCATCCGGAGTGCAAATGGCGCGCCCGGGTCCGCCGCGGCGGAGAACTCCCGACCCGCTGCAGAGAAGTCCGATTCCCCGATTTACGTCCTGAGGAATCCGAGCTAAGATGCCGGCGCGATGCAAGAAGGACAGACATCGGGAGCTTCAGACGGCAAGGAGGAGCAGGAGATGACACACGCGCGGCGGGCTGCTTTGGTGATCGTCCTTTGCGTTTCGTTGCTCCTTCCCCTTTACGCGCAACAACCGACGGCGCGCGCGGTCCCGGACTGGGTTCGCACCGCGGTGATTTATGAAATCTATCCCCGGACATTCTCGGCGACCGGTGACCTTCGCGGGGTGGAAGCGCGGCTGGATGATCTGAAGAAACTGGGCGTCACGATTCTCTGGCTGATGCCGATCCATCCGGTCGGGCAAGCACAGAAAAAGGGCACCATCGGCAGCCCGTACGCCGTGAAGGACTACTACGCCATTGATCCCGCCTACGGAACGAAGGAAGACCTGAAGCGGCTAGTCGGCGCGGCGCACCGGCGGGGGCTGCGTGTGGTGATCGACATCGTTGCGAATCACACCGCCTGGGACAGCGTGCTGATGGAATCGCCGGAGTTTTACAAGCACGACGCCGCGGGAAACATCACTCCACCCGTAGCGGACTGGTCGGACGTTGCGGGTCTGGACTATGCGAACCCGCGCCTGCGGGCCTACATGCTGGACATGATGAAGTACTGGCTGCGGG
>JACOSF010000030.1 GCA_016179005.1 Acidobacteriota bacterium
TGCGCGGACCTGGTGGTCTTCAGCTACAGCGACATCTCCCACAACAACGTGATGCATCTGGCGTCGCGCGCCGCCGCGGCGGGCGCCGACTTCATGCTGCTCGGCGCGGACAGCACCATGCTCGAAGCGCGCGTGCCGGTGGTGAGCGTGTGCGCGGTGCGCACCGGCTGCGGCAAGAGCCCGGTGTCCCGGCGCGTGGTGCAAATTCTCCGCCAGCAGGCCCTGCGCGTGGCGGTGGTGCGCCATCCGATGCCCTACGGCGATTTGCTGCGCCAGCGCGTGCAGCGTTTTGCGTCTCTTGATGACCTCAACCGGCACAACTGCACCATCGAAGAGCGCGAGGAATACGAGCCGCACATCGCTGCCGGCACAGTGGTCTATGCCGGCGTGGACTACGAGGCCATCTTGCGCGAGGCGGAGAAAGATGCGGACGTGGTGGTGTGGGACGGCGGAAACAACGACACGCCGTTTTTCCGCTCGGACATGGAAATTGTGGTGGTGGACCCGCACCGCGCGGGGCATGAGTTGAGCTACTACCCCGGCGAAGTGAACCTGCGGCGCGCGGACGTTGTGCTGATCAACAAGGTGGACACGGCCTCCGAGGCGAGCGTCGAGCTGGTGCGCCACAATGTGCGCGAGACCAATCCGAAAGCGCGGGTGATCGAAGCGGCTTCGCGGGTATCTATGGACGGCGGCACAGACGTTCGCGGCAAGAAAGTGCTGGTGATCGAAGACGGCCCGACGCTGACGCACGGCGAGATGGAATTCGGCGCCGGCGTGGTGGCAGCGCGCGCGGCGGGCGCCGAGCTGGCGGACCCGCGCGCCTACGCAGTGGGCAGCTTGCTGGAGACGTTTGCGAAGTTCCGGCAGATCGGGGCGCTGCTGCCGGCGATGGGCTACAGCCCGAAGCAGCTCGCGGAATTGGAAGAAACGATTCGACGCACGCCCTGCGATTTCGTGGTGGTGGCTACGCCCGTGGACCTCGGGCGCGTGATTGCCATCGACAAGCCTTCGCTGCGCGTGCGGTATGAAGTGGAGGAACTCGGCGCACTGCGATTGGAAGACGTACTCCGTGAATTTGTTCTGCTGGCCCACGCGCACCGCGCCACGCGAGTGGCGCACCCCGAGATGGTCGGCACAGAACACTGAGATCCTCACCGCCGCGCCGCCTCCCGCTCCCGCACCTTCGGGACGCGGGATAAGGAGAATTTCCATGGCGCAAATAACTCCGGTGCTGTCCCCCAAACAATGGCGGCTGCGGCCTGCCCCGGGCCACACCAAGCGTGATTTGCTGTCGCTCCACAACCTGACCATCGCAGAGTTTTCTGCGCTGCTGGACCTGGCCGAGGAAGTGAAGCTGCACCCGGACTCCTTCCGCGGCCTGCTTGCCGGGCGCACCCTGGCGCTGATTTTCGAAAAGCCGTCGTTGCGCACAAGGGTGACGTTCGAGGTCGGCATGGTGCAGCTCGGCGGACATCCCATTTATCTCGCGCCCTCGGACATCGCCCTGGGCAAGCGCGAAGCCGTCAAGGATGTGGCGCGCAATCTGGCGCGTTGGGTCGACGCAGTGACGGTACGCACATTTTCCCACCATACTCTCGAGGAGATGGCCGCGGAAGCGAACATCCCCATCATCAATGCTCTTTCCGACCTGCTGCACTGCTGCACCCGCTGCAGGCCATGGCCGACCTGTTGACGCTGCGCGAACTGAAGGGCGGGCTGCGCGGGCTGCGGCTGGCCTACGTCGGCGACGGCAACAACGTGGCTAACGCGCTGGCCCAGGCTGCGGCGAAAACCGGCATGCACCTGAGCATCGCTTCGCCGCGCGGCTACGAGCCGGCCGCATCCGTGTTCATGCAGGCGCGCGTCGACGCCATGCCCACCGGCGCGCAGATCAGCGTGGTGCAAGAGCCTGCCGACGCGGTCACGGGCGCCGACGCTGTCTATACCGACGTATGGACCAGCATGGGTCAGGAGCTCGAAGCGGGCGACCGCCAGAAACTCTTCGCCGGTTATCAGGTGAATTCCCTGCTGATGGCGCTGGCCAAGCCCGACGCAATTTTCATGCATTGCCTGCCGGCGCATCGCGGCGACGAAGTCACCGACGAAGTGCTGGACGGCCCGCACTCAGTGGTGCTGGAGCAAGCGGAAAACCGACTGCATGTGGCCAAGGCGGTGCTCCTCGCGCTGATGGGCGACGCAAGGAACTGAACTGCTCCAAATCCAAGAGCAAAGCGTGCCCTCGCAAGGGCTTGCCTCAAAGAGCACCTTTGAAGGATGGGCAGGCGTGTAGGTGCGCGGATTGGCGCGAGAAATCGCGGGTTTTCAATCCAGAGACGACGATTCACTTGAGGGCATGATTCCTAAGTCTTTCCATTACAAGAGGTTAAAGCATCTGAAAGCCTGAGTGCGGATGGCATACGGCGTGCCATTGGTACTTGTTGGAGTGACCAGGCCGCGCCGGTCTATGCTTGGAAGGTGCCTGGAGGGTCTCATGATTGCACAGCGAATGGTTAGGCTGATTGAAACGCACTCGGACCAATTGGCTCAGGGATTAATCGAGAAATTCCTGAACTCGGAAAAAATGTCCGACATGCGCAAGGTGCCGCTGCCCGAATTGCAGCAGCGCGTGTACGAGATCTATCACAACTTGAACGACTGGCTGGAAACGAAGACCGAAGCGGACATCGAGCGCTGGTTTACCGCTGTCGGCGCGCGTCGCGCTTCGCAGGGCGTCGCTTTGAGTCACCTGGTTTGCGCGCTGCTGGCTGTGAAAGAACACCTCTGGGACTTCCTCGCGCGGGAAGCCATGCTCGACCGGCCGCTGGAGGTGTACCAGGAGATCGAACTGCTTCGCTTGGTAGACCAGTTTTTTGATCGCGCGGTATACTACGCGGCGCGCGGCCACGAACAGGCAAAAAGAGCAATGGCGGCCTGAGGACCGAAAAGGGAGAGGCCATGCACTGGCTCGATGATTATAGACAAAAGCAAATGACACCGGAAGAAGCGCTGCGCTGCGTGCAGTCCGGCATGCGCGTGTACATCCAGCCGGGTTGCGCGCAGCCGGAGACCCTGGAAGAAGCGCTGGTCAAACGCGCGCCCTTCGTGCGGGACGTGGAGATTGTCCACCTGCTCACCATGGGCCACGCCGACTACGTGGCCCCGGAGATGGCGGGGCACTTCCGCCACAACGCCATGTTCATCGGCGGCAACGTGCGCCAGGCGGTGAACGAAGGCCGCGCGGATTACACGCCGATCTACTTGAGCGAGATCGAAAGTTTGTTTGAAAGCGGCGCCATGCCGCTGGATGTGGCGCTGATTCAGGTGTCGCCACCGGATCCACACGGGTTCTGCAGCTTCGGCGTGGGCATCGACACCACGCTGACGGCAGCCAAGATGGCCAAGTACGTGGTGGCGCAGGTGAACGACCAGATGCCGCGCACCTACGGCGACAGCTTTATTCATGTGAGCAACATCAACGCGATCGTAGACGTTTCGCGGCCACTGTGCGAATTGCCGTTGGAACCGATCACCGACCTGCAGCGCCGAATCGCCCGCAACGTGGCGCGCTTGATCGTGGACGGCGACACCCTGCAGCTCGGCATCGGCGGTATCCCGGATGCGGTGCTGCTCGAACTCACCGACCGCAAGGACCTGGGCATCCACACGGAAATGCTTTCGGACAGCGCCATCCCACTGATTGAATCCGGCGTGATCAACGGCAGACGGAAAACGCTGCATCCGCGAAAAATCATCCTGGGCTTCGTGCTGGGCACGCGGAAGTTGTTCGATTTCATCAGTGAGAATCCCAGCTTCGAATTCCATCCGGTGGCTTACACGAACAACCCGTTCATCATTGCACAGAACGAGCGGATGGTATCGGTGAACTCCACGCTGCAGATGGACATCACCGGGCAGGTCTGCTCGGACTCCATCGGGCAGTATCTCTACAGCGGATTCGGCGGGCAGGTGGACTTCATCCGCGGGGCGCGGCACTCCAAGGGGGGCAAGCCGATTATTGCCATGCCCTCGACGGCCAAGAATGATACGATTTCGCGCATCGTGCCCACGCTGACCCCTGGCGCGGGAGTGGTGGCCTCCCGCGGCTCCGTCCATTACATCGTCACGGAATACGGCATCGCCTACCTGCACGGGAAATCCATCCGCGAGCGCGCCGAAGCACTGATCCAGATCGCGCATCCAAAATTCCACAAGGAACTTTACGACTACTGTGAGCACACTAAATGGCTGCAAAAACCGCTGGCCGACTTATCTGACCTGGCAAAGAGGTGATGAATGGCGAGCCCCGCACGCGGTAAGGTGACCATCGACGTCAATGAGTGCAAAGGCTGCGGGCTGTGCGTGGAGGCGTGCCCGCCGAAGTGTCTTGAGCTCGAGACCGAGCTGAGCGCTTACGGCGTCCATCCCGCGCACTACCTCGGCGAAGACTGCACGGGCTGCGGGATCTGTTTCTATACTTGCCCGGAGCCAGGCGCGATCACCGTGTACAAGATGGCGCCGCCGCCGAAGGCTACCCTCACCACCACGGAGGAGCGCAATGCGCCAGCTCACTAAAGGCAACGTCGCGGTGGTGAAGGGCGCCATCCTGGCAGGCTGCCGCGCCTACTACGGCTATCCGATCACGCCGGCCAGCGAAATCGCCGAAGCCGCGGCGCTTTACTTGCCGCAGGTGGGTGGCACGTTTCTGCAGGCGGAAAGCGAAGTGGCGTCCATCAACATGGTGTACGGAGCGTCCTCCGCTGGCGTGCGCGTGATGACCGCTTCCTCGGGACCCGGACTGAGCCTGATGCAGGAAGGGCTTTCCTATCTCGCTGCCGCGGAACTTCCGTGCGTCGTCGTGGATGTGGTGCGCGGCGGGCCGGGACTCGGCAACATCGCGCCGGAACAGAGCGACTACTTCGCCATCGTCAAGGGCGGCGGGCACGGCTGCTACCGCAACCTCGTTCTTGCTCGAACTGCACCCGCATATTTCGCAGGCGCCGGAGAAACCTTGGGCCGTCAAGGGCACGCCCGAAACGCGGCCCAATGCAGTGACTTCGATCCATCTCGAGCCGGACACGCTGGAAGCGCACGTGCGCAAGCTGGAAGCGAAATACAAGCAGGCCGAGGAGGCCGAGGCGCGGTCCGAGACTTATCGCGCCGAGGATGCCGAGGTGCTGCTGGTGGGCTACGGCATCGTCTCGCGCGTGTTGCGCTCCACGGTGGACCAGTTGCGCGAGCGTGGCGTGCGCGCAGGGCTTTTCCGCCCGGTGACGCTGTTCCCCTTCCCCTCCCGCGCCCTGCTGCAGCAGGCCAAGAAGGCGCGTATGGTGCAAGTGGTGGAAATGAGCACGGGGATGATGGTGGAGGACGTCCGGCTGACGATCGAAGGTCGCGTGCCGGTGGAGTTCTACGGCCGCGTGGGCGGGAACGTACCGTCGGCCGAGGAAGTGCGCGACCACGTTCTGCAACTGGTGGCTGTGCCCGTCGCGTGAGCGCGGGCCAAGGCCCTCGCGTAAGCTCGGGCCAAGGAGGAGGCGTAGTGTCCGATTATCAGGTGACACATTCCAAGTCTCAAGTCTTCTACGATGTGTTCGAGCGGAAGCCCGAGTTGCAACACCAGACGCACTACTGCCCGGGCTGCGGCCACGGCGTGGCGCATAAGCTGGTGGCCGAAGCCATCGAAGATATGGGACTCCAGGATAAAACCATCTTTGTCAGCCCGGTGGGATGCTCTGTCTTCGCTTACTACTACTTTGATACGGGCAACGTGCAGGCCGCGCATGGGCGCACCCCGGCGGTGGCCACCGGCCTGAAGCGGGCGTGTCCGGAGAGCATTGTGATCGGCTACCAGGGCGACGGCGACCTGGCAGCCATCGGCACCGCGGAAATCCTGCACGCCGCCAACCGCGGTGAAAAGATCGCCATATTTTTCATCAACAACGCGATTTACGGAATGACCGGCGGGCAGATGGCCCCCACCACGCTGGTCGGGCAAACCAGCACGACCTCGCCGTTCGGCCGCCGGGCAGGAAACGAAGGTTATCCACTGCATGTTTGCGAATTGCTGGCCACGCTGGAGGCCCCCGTCTATATCGAGCGCGTGGCCCTTTTCGACAACAAGAACACGATGAGGGCGCGCAAGGCCGTGCGTAAAGCGCTGGAACTGCAAAAGAATGGCGCGGGTTTTACCCTTGTCGAAATTCTTTCCCCCTGCCCCACCATCTGGAAAATGGACCCGATTGACGCGCGGCACTGGATTGAAAAAAATATGTTGCCGGTGTTTCCGCTGGGTGTGTTTCGCGATCGCCCGGCGCCGCAGCTCGCGGATAACCCGGTCCCCCACCACACGCTGACCGAAGCGCTGGGGCTGGACACGACGGAAGCGGAAACGAGCGAACCCAAGCAGGCTTCCAAGGCAGCCGGCAACAATTTGACGCTGAAAATGGCCGGGTTTGGCGGGCAAGGCATACTGCTGCTCGGGCAGATCGTGGCGGAGATGGGCATGCGCGCAGGGCTGGAAGTGAGCTGGCTGCCGTCGTACGGGCCGGAAATGCGCAGCGGCAGCGCGCACTGCCACGTCTGCCTGGCCGCAGAGCGCATCGGCTCGCCGCTGATTTCTCACCCGGACGTGCTGATTGCCATGAACGAAATTTCCCTGCGCAAGTTTGCGCCGCAGGTTAAAGCGGGCGGCTTGATCCTCTACAACCGTTCGGAGTTGCCCGAAGGATTCGAACTGCCGCAGGCGCGGGTGGTCTGTGTACCGGCGTCGGATATCGCCGATCAGATCGGCACGGCGAAGGTGGCCAACACCGTCATGCTCGGCGCATTGATGTCCGAAACCGAACTGCTCACAGAAGAATCCGCGATGTCCGTCGTTCAGTCCATCCTTGGCGCCAAGGCCAAGTCCGCCTCCGTGCTGGAGATGAACCGCCGCGCGCTCCAAGCCGGGCGACAGTTCATGCACAAAGCCGCAACGCCGGTACAAAGCTAATGCCGCGCTGAGTGAACGGGAGGAAACCATGGAAACCACGCTGGATCCGAACCTGATTGTGTATTTTGAAGACGCGTATATGCCCCTGGCCGAAGCGAAAGTGGGCCTGCTCACGCATGCGCTGCACTATGGCTCCGGAGTCTTCGAAGCCATCCGAAGTGGACCGCCACCCGGTGGGCACGGGCAGCATCGGCCACATCACTCGCCGCCTGCAAGAAGCCTACGTGGAAGTCACTCGCGGCCGCACCGCCCGCGGCAGCCACTGGCGCCTGCCCGCCTTCCGCGAAGTAGGCGTGCGCTCCGTCACATAAAAGTTCTCTGCACCGTCTCCCCACAGGGCCGACCCGGCGCGCTTGGATGGCCCGCTTTCTTACTACACGCAACCTATTCTCGCCCCCGTCCAGCAGTTTTCTCATTACTTGAAGGGATTCACAGCCCGGTTCTATACGAATCGGATCTGAGAACGGCCCTCAACCCACAACAGAGAACCGGGTGCGCTCCACTCCAACGTCCAAGAAGGGTGGCGTTTCAGCCAATCAGGGCCGCTGCTTGGCGTCAGGTTGCCATGCGGCTACGGCCGGGTCGAGTTGTAGAGCTGCCCGTCGTCGGTGGCGTGCGTCCCTGGCTTCTTGTTCAAGGGGACGGAGACCGAGGCAGTACCGCTGCACGACCCGCCCCTGCCATTGGTCGCGGTAAAACTGATGCGATAGACGCGGCCATTTCCTGTTCCCGAGCGTTCGCTCCGTAGCGATACTTTCTCCCCTCGGACGAAAGCGTCGGGGGCCGTGTCACCGTCTCCGAGACCCTCCACGGGCTCATCCTGAGTGACTTCATTAATAGAGATGTTGACAGATTCGTTTTGCGGATCAGTCACACCAGCAATGCGGACTTCAATCAACTGGTGGTTCGGCGGCCACAATTCTCCGGGTGTGGCGCGCGCATTACTGCAGACCGGGTTATCGTCTCCCCAGATCCACGTGCCGTCCATGAACCTTGTCACTTCATTCCCGCCGCCAAACAAGACAATCTGCCCGCGCGCGGAATCGTAAGCCATGCCGCCGGCGCCCGCCGGCGGGTGGATGCTCAGCGGCAGAAGGGTCCAGTTGTTACCATCCCATGCCCAGGTGTCCACTGGATACACGTGGCCGTTCGCACCGCCGAAAAGAATGAGCTGTGAGCGAATGGAATCGGCCGCAAGGCCTTCCGACCCCAACGGGGGTGGTGAGGTCGCGGGCGTCTTCAGCGTCCAGTTTGTGCCGTCCCAGGCCCAAGTCCCGGCTGAAAGGCTGCTGCCGCCCGGGAAACTACCGCCAAACTGCACTGTTTCGCCGCGAGCTTCATCGTGAGCCATCGCGAAACCGCTTAAGGCAGGCGGGCGGACCGCTGGCTGCTCCAGGTTCCATGTAGTTCCGTCCCAAGTCCACGTTTCGTCGGTATGGCACGTTGGGCATCCCGGGGGGACGGTCCCTCCGAATAGCACGACGCGTGCCCTGCCAGAATCGTAAGCCATCGAGTATGCCCAGCGAATAGAAGGTGACACCGGCGGAAACCGCTGCGTCCAATTAACGCCATCCCAGATCCACGTGCCGATATCAGTAAAACTACCGCCGAAGAGAACTGTTTCGCCCCGGGCCGCGTCATACGCCATCGCATGGATGCTTGGCGGAGGGCTGGTTGCCGGAAACCGTTGGATCCAATCCATGCCGTTCCAGATCCAGGTGTCGTTGCTGTCTCCCTGTGTGGTGTAACCGCCGAAAAGTACAACTTCCCTGCGCGTGGCGTCATAAGCCATGGAGTGGCTGTACCGCGGGCTCGGATTGTGCGCCGGATGTTTTTCCACCCAGGACGCCTGCTGTGCAGAGGCGCTAGCGCAGAAGGTCAAGTGCGTCCCAATGAGACTCGCGAGAATCAACAACCGCGTAAGGGGCCGACATGCGCGTTGAGCAATCACGTCACACCTCCTTTAGGTGAAGGCACGTCAGCCATGCCTTCACGGTGTTCATTGTGTTATTCACGCGTGTTGTCATAAGATTTGCAACAGACAACTTCGGTCGGGAGAGGACAAGAACCGCCAACACCCGAAATACCTTCGGCGACCATTGGAAGACTCGGCGCTGGGGCGGCCCGCAGCGATGGAAGGAGTTACGTCCAAGAAGCGGCTTGACTCGTGGAAAGAGATCGCGTCGTACCTCGCGCGCGACGAGCGCACCGCGCTGCGCTGGGCGAGGGAACGAGGGATGCCTGTGCATCGCGTTCCGGGGCCCGGGCGTGGCGCTGTCTTTGCCTACGCCGACGAGATTGCTGGCTGGCTCAACCAGCAGCCGACGGACGTGCACGGAGCCAGCCGAAGCGAGGTGCGTCAGCCCGCCACGCGTGCAGGAAAGCCCTGGCGTTTCGTGCTGCCTGTTTCCGCAGTTCTGCTCGTCGGACTGATCGTCGTCTGGGCGGTGCGGATTCCTGGCGGCGGCCAGCCCGGTCCGGTGGAGAAGCTCAAATTTTCACGCACCAAAGTGCAGGCGCTTGATGGTGCGAGCCAACAGGTGTGGGAATACTCCATCCCGGGGTCTATCAAGCTAACTTCGGAAGCTGACCTAGAATACATGGAGAACTTGGCGCGCATCGTCGATCTTGATGGAGACGGCAGCCTTGAGGTGCTTGTTACGTCTCGCTTGGAAGCTGAGGGACAGACGGGTAGCCTGAGCCGAAGCGTGCTGCACTGCTTCACGTCAAAGGGCGAATTGCGCTGGAAATACGATCCGGAATTGACCCTGAGCTTTGCCGGGCGGTCGTTTGAAGGTCCTTGGGACATCAACGATGTGCTAGCCGTCTCAGATGGGAAAGGGCATGCCATTTGGCTGGCGGTGGCGCACCACACCTGGTGGCCTTCGTTTGTGGTGAAACTCGATGCGGCTGGCAAAGCGGAAGTACGGTTCGTGAATTCCGGCACGCTAAAGGTTTTGAATTTACTCAGAACATCGGATGCCTCTTACATGCTGGTGGGCGGCTTCAACAACGAGTGGGAAGGTGGCATCCTAGCGGTGTTGCCCGTGGATAAGGCTGCGGGAAGCTCGCCGCAAAAACCGGGCTCGCCCTACCGGTGCGATGCTTGCCCGTCTGGGCAGCCGATTCGTTACTTCGTTTTTCCCCGCTCCGAAGTGAACCGCAGCGAAATAAATGCCATTAATCCTGTTGAACAGATTCTGATCACGCAAAGAAAAGTTGAGGTGAACACGGGCGAAGGACCGAGTAATGTGCGCGCATTCTACACCTTCTCGCTCAATCCGGAAATGCGGTTCGTTTCCGCTGCCTTTAGCGACGCTTCCTACTGGCGCCTGCACAAGCAGTTGGAAGAGGAAGGGAAAATCAAGCACACGCCAGAGCAGTGTCCGGAGCGGGATGGGCCGCTTGGCGTGCGCGTGTGGGAACCCGTCAGCGGCTGGAGAGAGGTGCGTCTCCCGGGCCAGCCGTAACGACGTAATCGAAGTGCTTCTCACGGCTGCCGGAATCGCTGGTAATGGCGTATCAGAACGACGCCGTGAGTACGTTCCCGAGCCTTGTACACACCGCCCGTCACATCACGAGGGTGGCCTGTACTAGAAGTCACACGCGGTCGCACCGCCCGCGGCAGCCACTGGCGCCTGCCCGCCTTCCGCGAAGTCGGCGTGCGTTCCGTCACATAACAGTTGTCTGCACCGTCTCCCCACAGGGCCGTCCCGGCAAGCCGGTGCGGCCCTTTCCTTTTGAACTCACTCGATAGAAAGCGCTCGAAAAGTCTGCCCTTGCGCACGCGACAGGGGCTGATTGCAGGAAGAGCGGATTATTCAGAGTTCGCCGCGACTTGACACCAGAGCAGCGAGAGTACGTGGTCCGACAGTTACTGGGCGCGGAGATTTCTTCGTCTGATTGTGGCAAGGACGGCAAAGAGTAAGCCCATTGGAGGCGCGGTAACGCAGGTGCGGATACGGCCCCCATGCTTTGATGTGATGAACCTCAAGGCGACCCCCTCGCTTGCCGCAGTGTCGGCAGGTGAAATCATCTCGAACGAGAACGGCCATTCGGAAACGCTTGTAACGTGGAGATCGGTAGGCAGCATGGCGCGCTGGCGTATGCCCACCACGCCAGAGCGGGTGATTCGGCCCACGCAGCTTTCGATGGAGACGGTTCAGATGACGGCGGTGTGCTGGCGTAACTCCGTAGTGTATTCTCTTGCGGATCGTTTCGGGAGATTGCTTCTTGCCCGTGAGAGAGCGGGCGATCTTCCGCCTCTGCGCTTGCGGCAGAACACGGCCCGATGTGGTGGGTTTTCCCATACGCGAGGCCGCAATCTTGGCTCTAGCTGTCTCGGTTTTGGCTGGATTGTGATTCAGATTCCACCAGCGCATCCGGCAAGACTTCGAGCAGAAGCGCGACGCGGACGCACGTCCCGGTTTAATCGAGTAGGATTCCGCGCACAACTGGCAAACCTTTTCCATACTGACATGGTATCTGAAAGGATAGCGTAGATGCAAGCCCGTACGCTCCCATTGGAGACTGTAGAGATTCTCGATAGCAGGTATTGAGCAATTCAACAGTCACGGATTGTCTGCAACTCTCTGATTCTGCGGCGGAGAGTGAGAGACAAACGCTAAGCTGCATTTTGCGTTGTTCAATTCCACAACAAATCACTGTTGAGAAATTTCTCGACCAAAATCTGGAGTGCCTTTTCCTCAGTCAGCATCTGCTTTGCCACCTAGCAATTACAGCGATTCCCTTCCTGCTCCACAGTCCGCGCGATTCGGGCACGGCAGTTGCCTTAATAGAAGGTGCAGGCGCCCAACGACAGGCGACCCACCGAGGGCGCAACAAGCGAGTGGGTCGGAGAGGTGAGTCATGACAGTCCTACTGGTTCTCGCAACCTTCGTAATTCTACTCACGCTGGAGTACTTCATGCAGGGAAAGCAAGCACCACAACCCGCCGCAGAAGCGGTTGTTCCAAAGCGGCCGCAGATGCTGCCGGAATTTGTCGCCGGCTTCGCCCTGCCGGAAAACCTTCGCTATCACCCGGGCCACACTTGGGCGCTCAGCGAAAGCCCGAACCTGGTGCGCGTGGGCATGGACGATTTTGCCGCGCGCCTCACCGGGAACGTGGCCAAGATCACCCTGCCGCAGCGCGGGCAGTGGGTGCGTCAGGGACAGAAAGTCGCCACACTTTTCCGGAACGGCGCCACGGCGGAGATGATCTCGCCGATGGAAGGCATCGTCACGGACGTGAACGAAGCCGTGCAGCAGAATCCCGAACTCGCGCGACGCGACCCCTACGGGGAAGGCTGGCTGCTCAAGCTGAACGCGCCAGACGCCAAGCTGAACTTCCGGAATTTGCTCAGCGGAATGGTGGCGCGGCGCTGGATGGAGGAAGCTGCTGCGCGCCTCCTCCTGCACATGGGCACGCCGGCAACAGCACTGGCCCAGGACGGCGGCGTGGCCGTGGAAGACGTCAGCGGACTTCTGCCCGACGAGAAATGGGCAGGCCTGACCCAGGAGTTCTTCCTTTCATGAGCCAGACATGCTTCACCTCTCCTCAGTGGCAGGGGCGGCCCCGCAAAGCGGGGTCGCTCCTTCTTTTGATCCGCTTCCTTGCGGGGAGATAAACCCCCCGCTACAACGCGCTACCGAAAGGGCCATGTGGTCTGGAAGCCACACTCCGCGACGATGCGTTGAAGTTCCCAGTAGGGGCCGTACAGTAGCGTTGAATTTATCAGCAGTTTGTCGGCACCAAGATTGAATCTCGACCATCTGCAAAAGTGGGCTGTAAACGATTGCAGCACCATTAGTTAGCCGCGCACGGGAAAGCATCTTCCGGCCACCGCTGGCAAG
>JACOSF010000031.1 GCA_016179005.1 Acidobacteriota bacterium
GCCCGTTCGGACGCCGATCAATTGCTGCTTCTCCGATGTGATCTGCACGGTCCCCGGCGGCAAATTCTTCACGGCGCTTTCTTCGTCCGCGTACTTGGGCACCAGATCCATGCCGCAATCGGGCGCCGTGCCGGGCTTACCGGCTTTGTAGGCAGGGTGCATCGGGTCGTACCAGTAAAGAATCTTCCGCTCACCCGGCGCCATATTCTTCGCGGCGCTTTCTTTGTCCGCGTACTTGGGCACAAGATCCATGCCGTCGGGGGCCGTGCCGGGCTTATCGGACTTGTATGCGGGATTCATCGAGTCGTACCAATATAGGATCTTCCGCTCGCCTGGCGTGGTGGCGCTTGTTTCAGCCGTTGGCTTTGCATGGAACCACGCGGCAATCGAGTTGCGATAAAACCATGCGCCGCTGGCTGTGATGACAAGCAAAATGAGCACAGAGATGATTTTTGTTTTCATGGCTTCCTCACTTCCGGGGCGCCGCCGGAGGCCCCGTCGAGTTCAATTCCAGTAAGTTCTTCGAGACGCGCGAGGGCCTGCTGATAGCGGGCCAGCTCTTCGTAGTAGCTCGTCTCGTAGTCGAGCACGGTGATGAAGTTGGTGATCAAGCTCAGAAAGTCCAGCGACCCCACCTGATAGGCCGCCATGGATGATTCCAGCGTGAGCGCGGATTGCGGCACGAGTGCCTTCGAATACAGCGTCAACAGTTCGTCCGAGGCCCGCGCGGCCAGGAACTGTTCCTTCACCTGGAACATCAACACAGTGCGCACGGCTTCGCGCATTTGCCGTGCGCTGGCTTGCGTCTCGCTCGCCTCATTCACTGCCGCGTAACGCCGGCCCTTGTTGAAGAACGGCAGGTTCATCGTGAATTTCAGGCCGTACATTTCCGGCATGCCTGACGTGCGGTTCTGGTAATCCCAACTGACACTGAAATCCGGATAGAATTCCTTCCGGGCAAGGTCGGCCGCCAACCGGCTCTGTTCGATGAGTTCCTCCTGTCGGCGAATCTCCGGCGAATTCTCGACGCCCTTGCCGATGAGTTCCTCGAACGAGTACGGCAGGCCGGACTTGGCGATCTCCGCGGGCAGCGCACCGAGCGGAGCATCGGCCGGCCGCAGCAGCAAGCTGGCGATCTGCGCCTCCAGGGTGCGGCGGCGCTGGTCGAGCAGCGTCTGCCGCTGCCGGATGCGCGTCACTTCCACCTGCGCGCGCAGCACGTCCTGTTGGAGGCCTTTCCCGACTTTGTATTTCTCCTCCGCGATGCGCGCGAGCTTCTCGAGCAGTTCTTTGTTCTTCCCGGTGATATCCTGCGACTTCTCAACGCTCCACAATTCATAGTAGGCGAGCTTCACCTCCGCGCGGACCCGCCGCCGCGCCGCTTCTATATTCGGTATTTCGGCGTCGGCTTCTTTGGCAGCGATTCTCCCGCGCAAGTCGCGCTTGCCCGGATAGGGGAATTCCTGCATCAGCCCGAGGGTCCTGTTGCTCGAAGGGTCGTTCCTCTGCGTCTTGAACGGGGCAATGTCGCCCATGTACCCGACGGATAGCTGTGGGTCGGGCAGCGCGCGCGCCTGCGCGACGCGGGCGCGCTTTGCATCCACCATGCGCGCAGCGGCCTGGATCGAAGGGTGGTTGCGCTCGGCCTCGGCCACTAGGTCAGCCAGCTTTACCGGAGGCGGGCTGGCCGCCGGTAATTCCTGCGCGGGGACTATTCCCGCAGCGCACAGGATCAAAGCAAAACTCACAACAAATCTGCTTCGGACTCTCATTTGAAATTCCTCGCTCCCCTTGCAGGGGACCATTCGTGCAATGAAGTCAGTTTTGGTCGGCGTCCGGACAAAGTAAGGACGCAAGGGAGAACACTTCAGGAGAGATTTATATCAGAAACGTGCAGAGAAGGGGTTGTCGGTCAGGGGGAGAAGTGAATTGATCGAGTTCAGTTTGGGAGATCGTCCGTTCAAGCGTCTGGCCAGGGATCGCCTGCGGCCCATTTTCCAGTGACGTAGAAGCCGGGGCGACATGGACTTTGCCGAGGCCGACGCCCGCGTCCGGCACGGGAGCGGCCGTCAATTTGCAGCAGGGAAGCTCCGAGGCGCCGGCCTGGAGCGTGTCCTGGTTCGTTGCCGCTGAGGACGCTGCCTGTTCGCAGTGGGAGGCAGCTGCCGCAGGACCAGCCGGGGCCGGGGCGCAGCCAGTGGGCGGGGCCATCAGCATCGCGCATGCAGAAAGCGGCGCAGGAGCCAAACCTGCAAGGCTCAAACACAACATCGAAATGAGCAAACGCCGCTTCATGCGTTTTAATTCTAGCAAACTGGGGGCCAGAACGCCATATCCCGAGGTGCCCTACTGATTACCATTTGGCTGGTCCCAGGTTTACTCGATTCTATTAGATGCGCTTTTTCGCCCTTGCGACTTGGCAAAGTGACTGCAAAAAACGCAGTCGTAAAGATGGGCGCTCAGTTTTCGGGCACTGGCGTGGTTTTTAGAAAGGGTGGAGGATCGCTGGTAACCGGTGGCAGGGCCACCATTCGGGCGAGTTGCTGCATGACACCTCGAAGCGCATCGCGAGAAGCCGGGTCTTCTTTTTGCAGAGCGTTCTCGATGATGTCGCTCTTGTCCAGAATTTGCTGCAATTCGGAATGGAACTTGGCCATGTCCGGCCGGGCCATGTCCGTGCGGACTTCGACGAAGAACTGCGTCGTTAGGCTTTGCGCCTCTTTGTATTCCTTGTGGGCCGTGTGGTCCAGCACTTGGAGCATTGTGTTTTCCAGGTGATAGATGCGTTCGTTGGCCCTCGCCTCCATCAGTTGCTTGTCGGCAATGCGCAAGTCCCCGAGGGCGTTCAAGTAGTTCTGGTGCTGTGGCCAGTAACCGGCCACAAATGCAAGGACGACGATTACCGCGGCTCCTATCAACTTGGCGCTGTCTCGAACCATAGTATTCCTTTTGGGATTATCCGCATTTTCGGGCGGCACAAAAGGCGTTACCACCCAAATGCAATCTATCTGCTAATACGTGAAAATGAACCAGATAAGGGAGGCCGGAGTTTTCAAGCATGAAAGGCCTGAGCTATGGCGATTGGCTGCTTTCGCAGATTATTCAACCGCGTTGCAAAACCGATCTTCAGGTCTATTTTCTACCGCGTTTCCTATTCCTACTCGGGCATTTTCACATGTCCCACCATGGCCAGAGGCTCTCCCTGGCTCACCGGCGGGGTAGCCACCACATACAGGATCACGCCGGAAAATGGCGCGCGAATCTCCTGAATTGTCTTTCCGAAAAAGTCCGTCAAAATCCCTATTACTGCGCCTTCCTCTGTGGTGTTCCCGGGCTTCACCCGTGCATGGAAGGTTCCTGTCTCCGCCGCGCGCAGTAC